>CAYFVA010000183.1:0-4951 GCA_964346265.1 uncultured Desulfobacterales bacterium | reverse complement strand
GGATACAAGTGCAACATGTTGTGCCTCTATCAGGGGAGATCAGATCCGGGGTCACTTATAAATTCCCCTGTTTCAGCCCCGCCGCTGAAGACAGGTCTCTCGCAAACTGCAGAGCCTGCAGATGGAGCCGACCTTTTTCGATGTGTATCCCGGTCCGATGCCGATGATGGAGATCACGGTTTTAAAAGGCACCAGCATGCAGGATTCGGTTATCTCGATCCCTGTCTTGTCCAGATGCAGAAGTTCGTGCAGACTTTTCTGCCCGGAAACATCCCATCCTTCAAGGGAACCCGGACTCAGGGAAGCGGTCACCCCCCATCCGCTGCGTGCGGCCTTGTCTTCAGCGATGATCCGGGCCCGGCGGCCGACATGGTTCAGGGCGGAAAGACCCGCAAAATCGAGGAGATACCCCTCCAGGTATAGACTGTTCTGATTGAGTTCCTTGACCCTCTCATCGATTGCCGGGCCGATGGAGTGGCCAACAGCCATGATGGTTCTTGCCCTGTCAAGAATATTGGCATTCGGTCCGATGAAGAGCGGATATTCTCTTTTCTCCTTTTCGTCTTTCAGGGTTATCTCTTCTTTATCGATTCCGGATACATCAAAAAAAGAGTATGCGATAAGGGGTTCTGCAAGGGATCGGGCATCATGTACGGCTTTTTGAAAGCTTTCCATCATGTCATGGGAGGTTTTTCCGCCCGGACTTTGACACCGGGCAATGTCCTGTGGCGTCAACTCAATATCGATATCAGTTATGACTTTCATTGTTCCCTATTCTTTGCCGGAAATTTCGTGGCTTTGGAGAGTTTGGACACAAAATCCGGAACCCGGTTCAAATCAAGCGTTTGAATGTTTTGAAACACCGCCTGGATATCCGTTCTTTTGTTCTTGTCGAAAAGCGCCATCACAGCCCCGGCTCCGGCCAGGTTCGGGGTTGTGTCAATTCCCGTACTGCAGATCACATCCGGGAGCATTCCGATATCTCTTGCGCTCTGCTGGTTGAATCCGGTACCGAACGCCCCGGTAAGCAGGGTTCGATCGACCTTTTCCACCCCGGCCTGTTCAAGAAGGGACTCGATCCCCACAAAAAGCGCAGCCTTGGCAAGCTGTACCTGCCTGACATCGTTGAGCGTGACGTGGATATCCGTTCCCGGCAGATAGAATGCTTTGCCAAGCCCCTTTTCATCACTGACCACACCGGGTTTGTCCGGATCGAAGGTGCCGTTTTCCCTGATGATCTCCGCTTTTCTCATGGCGGCCAGAGCGTCGATGATACCGGAACCGCAGATTCCCACGGGATCTGCGTGGGAGATGGTGTCAAACTCGATCCGTCCGCCGCTTTTTGGTACCAGATAGACCCGGTTCACGGCACCTGCGGACGCCCTCATGCCGCAGGAGATCTGGGCCCCCTCAAATGCCGGCCCGGTGGCGCAGCTGGTTCCCCATATACCGTTCTCACTGACCAAAAGCAACTCGCCGTTGGTTCCGATATCGATGATCAGCGTGGTGCCGGTGTCCTTCCGTTTATACGATTCATCCGCAAGGCAGGCAGCCATGATATCCCCGCCTAAGAATCCGGAAACAATCGGAAACATGTACACGGGCGTACCAGGTGACAGGTCGAGGCCGATTTCAACCGCATCCGTGAGTACCGGGGCCCGGGTTACCGGGAGATAAGGCGAGACACCGATGCTTTTGGGATTGAATCCGGCCATGATATGCTGCATGGTGGTATTGCCGGCAACCGTGACTTCATGGATTTCCCCTCTTTCAAATTCCGCCTCTTTCAGGCATTCTCCGGCAAGTTCGTCCATGGCCGCAATCACCTCGTTTCTCATTTTTTCAAGAACCGGCTTTTCCGGTACGCCGCTGTTTTGATACCGGTTCAGCAGGTTTCTCTCCAAAAGTCTTTTTTCAAGGTTTGCCTCGTCCTCGATCACCGAAGCAATGCGGGATATGACATCATGGCCGAACCGCCTCTGGGGATTGACCATGGCACGGGAGGTGAGAATCTTTCCGTTCACAAGATCGCACAGGTAAGCGGCAAGGGTGGTGGTTCCCACGTCAAACGCAATCCCCAGGCTGGTTTCCACCGAGCCTTTACAGAGAGAGATTACCCCCTTTTCAAAATGGTGTACCACGGTGACGAAAGGCAGGCGCATGTCCACTCTGCTCAGGGAGTCCAGCGAATACCGGGTCTGAAATCGTATCTTTTCAGAGGCTGTTTTGTTCACCTGCTCGACAATCCTCTCGGAAAGACTCAGCCCCATGCCCTGATCCGTTTGTAAAATGCGGTCCGTGGAAACAAAGAATCGTCTGACAGCAGGATCGATGCAAAAGTCACCAAGAAGCGTGGGTTTTCCCTCTACATCCCCGTTCATGGCTGCATCATCCGGTACGGTTATGGTGACCGGTCCTGTGATCCTCGCCTGGCAGGCAAGCCGGATGGAACCGGCCAGATCCTGCTCCGACAGCATCTTTGCTTCGGTTTTGCCCACCGGGGTCAACCCGGACGGATCATCAACCTCCACCCGGCATTTGCCGCAGATGCCGTTTTTACCGCAATCCGACCGGATCGGCACATTGTGGGCGTCTGCCGCATCAGCCACGGTGGTCCCTGCACGGACTTTCACCCGTTTGTTAAAAGGGGTGAATGAAATATCAATGATTTCGGTCATCAATCTCCCTCATGAACACCCGGCCGACCTGCCGGATCATTTTTTATCAGACCGGGGCCGCCGGTATGGTTGAATCGGACAAACTAGATACACCTTTTTGCTACCGTGTCAAGTTTTCCATTTTTTTGCCGGTCAAACTTCATCTCTACCGGATGTAAAAACCCGGTCCTTGCATATGAATCGATTTCATGGCCGCATGAATTTTTTAAAAAATTGGTCTGACCATCCATTGACATGATCATAGAATCATACTATAGTCATTTACCAGGTTATGCAGGAAAAGTCCATACTTCCCGCGAAGAAATCGACTTTCTCCCGGCAAACCAGGCGATTCAGGGATGAACAACCCGGCGGTTCCGCCGGGGCAACCCGAACCACAAAGAGAGGACGATCCATTGAAACTACAAGCCTTACATGAAAAGTGTTCCGGATGCAGGACATGCCTTGTGGCCTGTGCTCTGGAAAATTTCAGGGAAATCAATCCGGCCAAAGCCGTACTTCGCATACAGGGGCTTTTTCCCGGCCCGGGCACCTACCGCATACACCTTTGTGATCAGTGCGGAGCATGTGCCGAAGTCTGCCCGGAAGATGCAATCCGGCTGGAAAACGGGGTTTACCAGGTCGATCCGGACCAATGTACCGGGTGCATGCTCTGTGTGGAGGAGTGTCCGCATGATGTCATGTGTGCGCATGCGGAGCTTGAAGCTCCTGCCAAGTGTACGCTCTGCGGTGCCTGCGTGGATGCCTGTCCCCGCGGAGCGCTGTTTTTGGCTGAAGAAACCGAAGATGCGCCACTTACATAAAGAAATGAATAAAAAGAGGTGATTTCCATGTTATACGGTTATGCCGGTACGATCCTCCGGGTCAATCTGACTGCCGGAACGATTAAAAAAGAAGCGCTTTCCGAAGAATTTGCTGACAAATATATCGGCGGGAGGGGGTTTGTGGCCCGCCTGCTCTATGATGAAATCCCCAAAGGCTGCGATCCGTTCTCCGAAGAGAATATCGTGGTAATGGCCAACGGTCCTTTGAGCGGTTATTATCTTCCGGCCAGCGGAAAAATTCATTTCGGGACCAAGTCTCCCGCCACATACGGATACGCAGACAGCAACATGGGCGGACATTTCGGCCCTGCCCTGAAATATGCAGGATATGACGTGTTGATACTGGAGGGCAAGGCAGCCGAACCCAGCTATCTATTCATAGAAGACGACAAGGTGGAAATCCGCCCTGCAGGTGACTACTGGGGCCAGGGTTCGATCACCCTGGAAGAGCGGATGAAAAAGGATCTCGGGGAAGATTTTGAAATCTGCACTGTTGGGCCGGCAGCGGAAAACACGGTGCGGTTCGCCTGCATCTCCCATGACTTCGGCCGCCAGTCCGGCCGGACCGGCATCGGCACCGTGGTCGGGGACAAAAAGATCAAAGCCATCGCGGTCAAGGGAACGGGCAGTCTTCCTGCGTACGATCTCGAAGGCCTTTATGAATCCGGGAAAAAGGCGTATGCAGACATTTACGAAAAACCCGGTTTCACCGGCTGGACCCCGGAAGGGACCGCAGGCATCACCAATTTCATCAACCAGGTGGGGGCGTTCCCCACACGCAATTTCCAGACCTCCTATTCCGACCACTACGAACAAATCAACGGCCAGGCGATCCTGGAAAAGGTCAAGATCACGGACAAAGGGTGTTTCTGCTGTCCCATTCCCTGCGGCAAATACGGGCATGCCAAGACCAAACAGGGGTCGGCCTATGTGGAGGGACCCGAGTTCGAGACCATTTCCCTTTTCGGCGGAAACTGCGAGCTCAAATCCATTGAAGAAGTGGCGTATGCCAACTATATCTGCGACGAGCTGGGCATCGACACCATTTCCGGTGGTGCTGTGGCCGCATTTGCCGTTGAATGCTTTGAAAAGGGGATCATCAGCAAACAAGACATCGGAATGGAGGTCAAATTCGGTGATCTCGAATCCGTAATTCACCTGATGAACATCATCGCCAGAAGAGAGGGAGCAGGGGATGCGCTTGCAGACGGCGTAAAAATCGCAGCGGAACGACTGGGCAAAGGAGCCGAAAAACTGGCCGTACATGTCAAAGGCCTTGAATGGACCGGATATGAATGCCGGAACGCGCCGGGCATGATGCTGGCGTATCTCACCGCTGACATCGGAGCGCATCACAACCGGGCCTGGGTCCTGGGCCAGGATGTCACCGGAACTTCCGCCAATGTTCACGATCTGATCACCCAGGGGGGCACCGGCGAAAAGATGCCC
>CAYFVA010000182.1:0-4970 GCA_964346265.1 uncultured Desulfobacterales bacterium | reverse complement strand
AACAAAAAGGAGGCAAGACAATGACTTTAGACTGGCTGCCAAGAGACAACGAACTCAAGGATCATCAATTATTTTCAAACGAGCATTTCGGCACCGAAGCCCCGTGTACCACCTATGAACGCAAACCCTTTATTAATCCGGAAACCGGGGAAGCGGTGGACGGATTGTACAATGCATGGGTGACACTGAACAACCCGGCCCAGTACGGTTCCTATACCACTGACATGCTCAAGGGCATCATCGCGGGAATGCACAAGGCTTCCATGGAACGGGACGTGGTCACCATCATCCTCACCTCCGTGGGCGACAAAGCCTTCTGCACGGGCGGCAACACCAAGGAGTATGCCGAGTACTATACCAAAAGGCCCATGGAGTACGCCCAGTATATTGATCTGTTTTCCGGCTCCATTGATGCGATCCTCAAGGCGAGGAAACCCGTGATCTGCCGGTGCAACGGCATGCGGATCGCAGGCGGCCAGGAGATCGGACAGGCGGCCGACCTGACGGTGGCCGCGGATACCGCCGCCTTCGGCCAGGCAGGAACCCGCCACGGGTCCACGCCCACAGGCGGTTCCACCAACTTTCTGACCTGGAACATGCCCATGGAACAGGCCATGTGGCAGTCCATCTCCAACCAGGCATGGAGTGCCGCCAAGATGGAGAGGATCGGTTCCATCAGCAAAGCCGTTCCCATCAAGAAGAACGACAAAGGCGAATGGGTGAGAGATCCCAGGGTTATTACGGACCGGTACGCCGACGAAAACGGGGACATCGTGTATGGAGAGTTTAAGGCAGGTGATGAGCTGAAAAAGGCCAAGAATGAACTGAAAAGTCTCGAGACGGACTGGTCGAAACTTGATGGGTATGTCGATTACATGGCATGGACATTGAGCAACACCACGTATCTGTGCCTGATGAACACCATCGAGGATGTGAGGGCCAGGAAGAAGTACTTCTGGGACAATCTCAAGAGTACCCAGGTGTACTGGCTTGCCGCCAATATGAACACCGAGGCGTATCTCGGATTCAGTGCGTTTAATACGGCCAAGCAGACCGGATCGAGGGACATCGATTTTCTGTCCTACAGAAAACTCCTGGCAGAGGGCAAACTCTACGAAGAGATTGCAGAGGCGGTAATACCGAAGCCGAAATAACGGTCATGGAATTTTTTCTTGACATGTAGTTACAATATAGCTTAAATTTAATTACATCCCTGTGAATGGATGCAATGATATGTAACAGGATGGAAAAATGAGGTATGCAGAGACAGGGTATAATCTGGAAATTGATCTCACCCGGGGAAACATCGAGAAAGTCGTAACCGACCCGGAGGAGACGAAGCTTTATCTGGGGGGACTCGGGACCAATGCCAAACTCCTCTGGGACCGGGTCCCCCCTGAAGTGGAACCCTTTTCCCCGGACAACCTTCTGATCTTCGCCGCAGGTCTGTTGTGCGGCACACCGGCTGTGGGGTGCAACCGGACCATTGTGTCCACGATATCTCCCCAGACGCAGCTGATGGCGTTTTCCATGATGGGCGGTTTCTGGGCCCCGGAGCTCAAGTATGCCGGTTTTGACAAGGTGGTGCTGAGAGGCAGGTCGCCGGAGCTGGTCTATATTTGGATCAACAACGGCAGCGTGGAGATCCGGTCCGCTTCCCATCTTTCCGGCAAAGGCGCCATTGAGACCGCAGAGGCCATCAGGGAGGAGCTGGACGAACCCCGGGCCCAGGTGGCGGCCATCGGGCTCGCCGGTGAGAACCGGGTCTGTTTCGCTTCCATTGAGCAGGGGCGTTCCAGCGCCAGCAGGCAGGGCATCGGTGCGGTGATGGGGGACAAAGGAGTCAAGGCCATCGTTGTCCGCGGGACAAAGGACATCCATGTGGCGAACCCGGAAAGATATATGGAGCTTTGCAACGATATCCTCGCGTATATTCAGTACCGGGAGGAAAATCCCATCAAGGGGGTACCGCCGATTCTCCAGGGGCTCGGTTCCCCCCAGGAGATGAAAATCCATGATGAAAAATGGCACACCGAAAATTTCATGTGGGGCAATTCCAGGGAACGGAAAAAAGGATTCTGGAACGAGGAAGTGGAAAAAAAATGGACCGAGTCCATGGAAGGCGCCCGGACAAGGCTGATCAGCTGCTACAACTGCCCCATGAAATGCGGGGCTTCGCTTTCCATGCCCGGCGTTCCCACCTACATGATGAAGTGCTACTCCAAGCTGACCTACACCATGGCGGCGTATTCGGATCTTGATTTCGGGCTCTCCATCGCCCAGAAGGCCACAGAATACGGGGTGGACGGATTCTCCGCCCCCCAGACTATGGCATTCGCCATCGAGCTTTACAACAACGGCATTGTAACGGACAAGGACATGCCGGAATTCCCGGCTGATGACGAGGGGCGGTTCTATTACCTTCTCGAAAAGATCGTCCGCAGAGAGGGAATCGGGGATGTGCTGGCCGACGGCACCTACTGGGCGGCTCAGGCCATCGGCAAGGGGGCGGATCAGTATGCCCACAACAACATCAAAAAACACGAGCAGCTGCCGCTCAAGCTGTCCATGCTCAACCCCATCTACTTTGTCATGTACGCCACCGGCGAGAAGATCAATATCACCCAGATCGAAGGGCAGTTTCCCCAGGCCCCGTATCCGAAACGGGAGATGCGCGAAGAGTTCGTCAAGGACTGGATCCAGGTGCCGGATGAAAAATTCAAGGAGTATTTTCTCAACTGGGAGCCGAGGGGAGACAACTCCATCCCCTACTATCCCACCCCGGAAATGACCTGTGACATCGTGGACTGGCAGGAGCGCATGCACTACATCGACGATGCTCTGGGCATGTGCGCAGGACTTTCTTCGTTTCCGCTGAAACCGCCCTACCATATCCACAATTACCCGGAATTCATCTCGGCCGGTGCTGGTATCGAAATGGACGAGGAGACCCTGACACAGGCGGCCAAGCGGTACCGGAACCTGGTCCGGGCGGTCAATATCCGAAGAGGCATGCGGCGAAAGGACGAAGCGCCCCCGGCAGACCACTGGAAGCATCGCTTTCCGGAGCTTGAAAAAGAGCTTCTGGACACGTACTACCGGTACAAGGGATGGAACGAGGACGGCATTCCCACGGTCGAGGCCCTGAATGAAATGGGACTGGATTACGTGGCCGACGATTTTGTGAAACGGGGTATCCTGGAAGACTCCAAAGAGAAACCTTCGGGAAAGGGGGACTCTGAAGAGGTGAACCAGTCGAGTGGAGGGCCTGAATCTTGAAAGCCGACAAAAAAAAGAAAATCGTCAAAACCATTCGGATCGATGCGGACAAATGCAACGGATGCCGGGCCTGCGAGGTGATCTGCTCCGCTTTTCACGCCGAGCCGAAATACAGCAGCAACAATCCGGCCCGCTCCCGGATCCGGGTGATGCATGATCCCTTGCGGGACATATACCTTCCCGTGTGTGCGGGAGAGTATGCTGCAGCCGAATGCGCCGGACGGGGCAAATACACCATCGACGGGAAAGAGTATGATGAATGCGCCTTCTGCCGGGCCTCCTGCCCATCCAGGGAGGAGTTCAAGGAGCCGGATTCCGGATTGCCCTTAAAATGCGACATGTGCGAGAGCGACCCGCCGCTGGACGAGCCCATGTGCGTGCAGTGGTGCATGAACGATGCCCTGGTCTACGAGGAACGGGAGGAGGAAGGCGAAGAGGAGCTTGGTACCGACGAACTGGAGAGCGGCCTGGAATCCCTGGTGGACCGGCACGGCCTCCGGAAAATCATGGACGCCGTGGCCCGGCTGGCGGAAAAGGATTGAAGCCATGGAAACAGAAGCTCCTTTTACGGAAGTCATTGACGAAATCAAAGAGGCGGGCGGAGACGTATTCTCCCTTTGCTTTCAGTGCGGGCTCTGCGATGCGGTCTGTCCGTGGAACCGGGTGAGAGACTTCAGCATGCGCCGGCTGATCCGCCAGGCGGCATTCGGTCTTGCGGAAATCGAAGGCGAGGATATATGGCGGTGCACCACCTGCGGCAGCTGCCCGGACCAGTGTCCCAGGGGGCTCGGCCAGATCGAGCTGAGCGTATCCCTTCGTCGGCTGGCTACAGAATACGAGATTTTTCCTGCCACGGTCCGTCCCGCCCGTACGGCACGGGCAAGCCTGATTTCCGAGGGAAACCCCCTGCAGGGGGAACGGAAAAAACGGGCGGACTGGGCTGAGGATCTTGCCGTGAAAACCTACGAAGAAGGTATGGAGGTTCTCTATTTCGTGGGATGTTATTTCAGCTACGATCCGCGGATGAAAAAGGTGGCCCGGTCCACGGCAGAGGTTCTGGACAAGGCGGGTGTGGAATACGGAATCCTGGGAGACCGGGAGAACTGCTGCGGGGAGAGCATCCGCAAGACCGGCAGTGAAGAGGTGTTTAAAAGACTTGCCAGGGACAACATCAAGACGTTCGTGGACAACGGGGTGAAAAAAATCATTGTCGCGTCTCCGCACTGTTACCACACCTTTGTTAACGAGTATCCCGAGTTCATGGTGAACTTCGAGGTGGTTCACATGAGTGAGTTTCTGCTGGATCTGATCAAACAGGGGCGGCTGGAACTTACAGGATCATTCGAGAAGAGCGTGACCTACCATGATCCGTGTTACCTGGGGCGCCACAATCATCTGTTTGACGCGCCAAGAGATCTTCTGCAGAAGGTGCCGGGCCTTACCCTGTTGGAGATGGATCAGAACCGAAACACGGCGCTCTGCTGTGGAGGGGGAGGCGGCCGGATCTGGATGGATACGCCCATGGAGGAGAGATTTTCGGACATTCGCATTGAGCAGGCAATGGATACAGGCGCGCAGGTTCTGGCAACGGCCTGTCCCTACTGCATCACCAACTTTGAGGAAAGCCGGTTGAATCTAAAATTCGAGGATGCCGTGGAGATCAAGGATATCACGGAAATCATCCATGAAGC
>CAYFVA010000181.1:0-4972 GCA_964346265.1 uncultured Desulfobacterales bacterium | reverse complement strand
TGGTGGGCCAGGTGGAGATCCCCCAGTCCGCCTTCCTCTCCGTCCTCAAGTCGGACCACTGAAGCCTGAGCCTTTATCAGCTCCGGCCCATCAAGCCGGTTTCCTTCTTTGCGCCCGGACCTTTTTCAAAAATTTATATTGACAAAACCCTCACCTTTCAATAAGCGTATTCAGTAGAAGTGATTTTTTACTATTTCCATTATAATCGATCCTGCCTCCCTACCGGGTGAGACAGGATCGATTATAATGGAGAAGGAGTGTGAAATGCCGTCTTATCATCTCAGTAACAATGATTTTCCCAACCTGCCCACCCGGCTGCGGGGATTGGGTGCTTTGGCCGAAAACCTCTGGTGGAGCTGGAATCCCCAGGCGCGTATGCTGTTCAAAATGCTGGACCGGCAGGCCTGGAAAGAAAGCCGGCATAACCCGGACCTGATGCTGAAGAACCTGGCCGGGGAGGTGCTGGAGCAGGCCACCCGGGACGACAATTACCTGCGCCATTACGACCTGGTCATGTATCTGTTTGAAAGGTATCTGAATGAGCGCGCGCTTTACCCGGAATTCAATGTCAGGTCTGATGCCCTTCCCATAGCTTACTTCAGCGCCGAGTACGGCCTGCATCATTCTCTGCCGTTTTACGCCGGCGGCCTGGGCTTTCTGGCCGGAGACCACCTGAAGGAATGTTCCGATCTGACCATTCCCATGGTGGCCGTGGGGTTCATGTACCCGGGCGGCTATCTTAACCAGGTGATCAACCAGGAGGGCTGGCAGGAAAATTATACCCAGGAGGTGAACAAGGATGCAGCGTCCATCAGCCGGCTGCTCGGTGATGACGGCAAGCAGCTGCGGGTGCCGGTTCCCTATATCAACCACACGCCCGTGGAGGTCGGCATATGGAAAGTTTCCGTGGGCAGGGTGGGGTTGTATCTCATGGATACCGACATTGAACCCAACAACAACTGGGTCCGGTCCATATCCCGGCATTTGTATACAAGTCATCCGGCCCGGAGACTGCTCCAGGAGATTCTGCTGGGCATTGGCGGTTCCCGGATGCTGAATGCCCTGGGCTATGAGTACGGCATGCTCCATTTAAACGAGGGGCATGCGGCATTTGCCCTGCTGGAGAGAATCCGCAGGTTTGTCAAGCAGGGGGCTGATTTTGAGGAAGCCCGCCAAAAGGTGGCGGCCATGAGCCTGTTTACCACCCACACCCCGGTGCCGGCAGGCCACGATATTTTTCCGTTTGATCTGATTGAAAAATACCTGGGGGGCTACTGGCCCCTTCTGGGAATTGACAGGGAAGAGTTCCTGGATCTCGGCCGGCACCCGGATGACCCGGATGCCGGGTTTAACATGACGGCCCTGGCCCTGCGGCTGTCTGGCAATGTCAATGCCGTGAGCAAGAGGCACGGGGAGGTGACCCGCCGGATGTGGCGCAACATGTGGCCGGATCGTTCTGAAGCGGATGTGCCCATCGATCATGTGACAAACGGCGTGCATCTGCCCACCTGGCTTGAGCCCAAGATGCGGCTGCTGTTTAACAAGTATTTCGGGGACGGGTGGGTCAATGTTCATGACAACCCGGCGATATGGCAGTTCATCGACGAAATTCCGGATTCGGACCTGTGGCAGACCCATTACTGGCTCAAGCTCAAGCTGGTCAATTTCATCCGGCACCAGGCCGGAAGACGTTGGAGCAGCGGTTATGCGGATTCTTCCCAGATCATGGGCATGGGTACCCTGCTGGACCCGGCGGTACTTACTTTGGGCTTTGCCCGCCGCTTTGCCACCTACAAGCGGGCAGATCTGATTTTTCATGACCTGGAGCGTCTGAAAAGAATCGTCAATGATCCCTGGCGCCCGGTCCAGATCATTTTTGCCGGCAAGTCCCATCCCGAGGATGCCGCCGGGCATGAGCTGATCCACCGGGTATTTGAGTTTGCCAGGGATTCGGAAATGGGCGGCAGAATCGCCTTTGTGGAAAACTACAACGAGCAGTTGGGGCAGTATATGGTCCACGGCGTTGATGCCTGGCTCAACAATCCCGTGCCCCCCATGGAAGCCAGCGGCACCAGCGGCATGAAAGCGGCTTTAAACGGGGTCCCCCACGTCAGCCTTCTGGACGGGTGGTGGCTGGAGGGCTACAACGGGAATAACGGCTGGCGGTTCGGAAGCGAGGAGAACGAGGAGGCGAATCCGGAGCGGGACAAAGAGGATGCCGATCAATTGTACGCCCTGCTGGAAGAGGAGATGATCCCCATGTATTATCATGCCTCTGAGGACGGAACCCCCCGGGACTGGATGCGATACATGAAAGAGAGCATCAAGTCCTGCGCCCCTGTTTTCTCCGCGCGCCGGATGGTCAAAGAGTATTACCGGAAATATTATGCCCGGGTGCTTGAATAGTATGAAAACAATCAATGTTTTTTCAAAATAAACAATCATGATGCACAGCATCACAACAAACCAAGAAACTTGAACAAGGGAGCTTCTTGTTTCCAGTTTCAAGTCTCAAGTTTCTTGTAAAAATCAATGGGAGCATGATGATGACAAATTCCAATGGAGCCGGAGGCTTCGGGGGCCGATCCCCACAGCCTTTTCAGCTTGAAGATCTGGATTTGGGGCGGCTGGCGTGGTATGTCAGGCTTTTATTCCTGGTATTACTCGTTCTGGCAGTTCTCACGGGGTTTAACTGGGCGCGGACGCTTTACACGGACTGGCTCTGGTTTTCAGGCCTTGGCCACGAGCAGGTTCTGTTTGTGCGGGTAACCACTCAAATATGGCTTTTCCTGCTGGCCTTCCTGGTGTTTATAGCCCTGGCCGCACCGAATTTTTATGCCGCCTTCAGATACCACGGGCAGCATAAATGGCAGCCGGGAGGTCCCCTGACCGAGCAGCGGTACCGGTCTGCACGAAGCCTGCTGCTTTGGGCGGGCATGCTCGCCATCCTGATTGGCGGAATTATGCTGGCAATGATGCCTTCGGTTCAGTGGGAGAAATTGTTGCGTTTTTTCAACGGGATCGCTTTTAACGAGCTTGATCCGGTATTTCAACGGGATCTCTCCTTTTATGTGTTCACCCTGCCGGTTCTCAATCTCATCCGCGCCTGGCTTATGGTTGTACTGGTGGTCATTCTGCTTTTTACCGGGGCGTTCTATTACATATCCGCCGGTCTCAGGGGAGTGCCTTTTTCTTTTGAAGGCCGGGTGAAAACTCATGTGCTGATCCTGGGCGCCCTTGTCTTCCTGATGCTCGCTGCAGGACACTGGCTTGGGCGATATGAGCTTCTCTTCTCCCCTACCGGCGCGGTTTTTGGCGTAAGCTACACAGATGCCCATGTAACCCTGCCGGCCCGAACCATTCTTACATTTATCTCAATCGTCTGTGCCGGAGTTCTTGTCGCAGCCGTCCGCTTTCGCGGAAACCGTCTGATATACATCACCATAGGCACGTGGGTGGCCTTGAACCTTCTCGGCACAGTGCTGCTGCCGGGGCTGAACCAGAGGCTTCGGGTCGAGCCGAGCGAGCTGGCCCGGGAAAAAGAGTATATTGCGGAGAATATCGCACATACAAGAAAAGCCTATGGACTGGAAAACATGGTGAGCAAGGACCATCCCGCACTCGGGGAGGTTCAGGCCGATACCGTGGAGAAAAACCAGGGAACAATAAACAACCTGCGGTTCTGGGATGAAAAACCGCTTCTGCAGAGCTACAACCAGATCCAGTTTTTCAGGCTGTATTATGATTTTTTAAGCGTCCAGACGGACAGATATATGCTGGACGGGGAACTTCGCCAGGTTATGCTCTCCACAAGAGAGCTGTCCTCGGAAAAGCTTCCTTCAGAGGCCCAGCGATGGGTAAACCGGCATCTTCAGTTCACCCATGGCTACGGGGTTACCATGAGCCCGGTCACAGAGGTGGCCGAAGGCGGGCGCCCGAATTTTTATCTGCGGGACCTGCCGCCCAAAGGAAAAATCGAGCTTGAACGCCCTGAGATTTATTACGGCTTAAAAAGCCTTCCGTTTGCCATTGTCAACAGCGACATGAAGGAGTTCAACTACCCCGGGGAAGACGGCCCGGTCTATACCCATTATGCCGGCGAGGGAGGTGTCGAGGTCAGCTCCTTTTTCAGAAGACTGCTGTATGCCTGGCAGTTTAAGGATCTCAATATTTTGATTTCCGGTGAAATCAACCCGGAAAGCCGCATCCAGTACAGAAGAACCGTCCCTGAACGCTTTGAAACCGTTACCCCTTTTCTCAAGCGGGACCGGGAGGCCTATACCGTGGTTGCGGACGGCCGGCAGTTTTTTATACAGGATGCCTACACGACAACGAACAAATATCCCTATTCAACCGCATGGCGGGAAGGATTCAACTACATCCGCAACAGTGTCAAGGTTGTTGTTGACATGTATAACGGGACCATGGACTACTATGTTTTTGACGAGTCCTGCCCCATTATCCAAACCTACATGGAGATATTTCCGGAGCTTTTCAAGCCGGCGGACGAAATGCCGGACTTTCTGCAGGATCATGTACGCTATCCCATGGACATCTTTAATGTGCAGAGCAGGATGCTTCTTCAGTATCACATGACGGATCCGGTCGTATTTTACAACAAAGAGGACCAGTGGTCCGTGCCCCAGCACGCTTCGGCATTCGGAGATGTGGACACCCTCAGGCCGTATTACATCATGGCCAGGCTGCCGGGGGAAGAAAAAGAGGAGTTTATTCTTATCCAGCCCTTTACCCCGGACAAGCGCCACAACCTGGTGGGATGGATGGCCGCCAGGATGGACGGTGAAAACTACGGAGAGAAACTCCTTTACAGCTTTCCTTCCGGCCGTCACGTGGACGGACCCAGGCAGGTGGAGGCCCGCATAGACAATGACGCGGTGATCTCCGAGCAGTTCACCCTCTGGGGGCAGGTCGGCTCGGAGGTCATGCGCGGTGATATCCTTGTTATTCCCCT
>CAYFVA010000180.1:0-4974 GCA_964346265.1 uncultured Desulfobacterales bacterium | reverse complement strand
CTTCTGGCTGGATCTCGGGTACAGGTACATGAATCCGTTGTGGATCGTACTCGGGGCCATTCTCGTTGGGACCTACTTCTCCATGATCGGGGCGGCCGGCGGCATGCTCATGGCGGCATTCCAGGTGCTGGTGGTCAACACCATGGGGCCTGTGGGCATCAACGCGGCCAACGTGCTCAAGCCGTCCAACATGGCACTGACCCTGTTTTCTCCGCTGGGCTCCTTTTACCGGTACGCCAAGGTGGAAAAACGGGTGGCCTGGCCCATCGGGCTGTCTTTCGGCCTGGGGATTTTTATCGGGTCCATCTGGCTTGGTAAATACGTGTCCGCACTTCTGCCGCTCAAGGCGTACAAAGAGTGGCTGGCCGTACTGGTGGTTATCATGGGCATCAAAACGTTGATGGAGATGACGCCCAAGGCCATGGAAAAACGGAAAAACATCAAAAAGATGACCCAGAAATTCAACGAAGAGGTGGCCAAGGCCAAAGCCGAAGGCCGGGCTGCCAAAATGGGAAGCATCGAGCCGGTGAAAACTGGTCTTACCGATTACCGGTTCAAGTTCTGGGGAGAAGAGTTCACCATCAATCCGCTGCTTTTCGCAATCATAGGCCTTCTCATCGGTATTGTGTCCCGGTCCTTTGGTATCGGGGGCGGATTTCTCCTGGTGCCGGCCATGACCTCCATCGGCGCGCTGCCCATGTACGTGGCGGTTCCCATATCCCTGATCGGTACGTGCTTTTCCAGTATCGGCTCTTTCATAGGGTACATCGCCACCGGGTATATGCCCGACCCCACCATCGCCATCGCCATCATCATCGGCGGATTTGCAGGCGGTATGCTGGGAAGCCGGGCCCAGAAGCTTTTCAGTGAAATGACACTGAAGGTGATCCTGGCCATCACCCTGTTTTTCCTCTTCTTCCGGTTCTTCAAGATCGAAATCTGGATTTAGAAAGAAGCGGTCAAACAGAGCGTTTGATGGTAAACCAACAGTAGGGAAGGCGTTTTTTGGCCTTCCCTACTCAAAAACTTGAACAAAAACCATTGAAACAAAGGGAGATTCACCATGAACTCATTTCTTGACACGGCCTGGCGGCTCATCGACCACTTCATATCCGAAGCGGTCCTGGCGGTCCACGGGGCGCTTGCCCCGCTGGAAGCGATCAGTCCGGGGCTGGTGATTTTCCTGCTTGCAGTCGCCGTGGTGCAGTTCTGTGTGTTCTTCAGAAAAATCTACCATACCCGGCGGCTTTCGGAGCTCAAAGAACAGTTTGAATACTGGTACTCCGTCAAAAACGAAGCCCTGCGGCAGCCCGACAAGACCAGGGCCAAACGCATGGCCAGAAATATCGACCAGGCCCAGCTCAACCGGGTCTACTATGACTACTTTTTCGAAGGGCTCCTAAAGAGTGTGATCACCATCTGGCTGCCTTTTCTGCTGGTACTCGGCTACGTGGGAAAAATCTACAGCCCTGAGATGATGAAAAAGGATTTCGGGCAGCCCTACCTTTTCACCATAGGACAGGATTTCCAGGTCAGCGGGGTTTTCTGGTTTTTTATCTGCGTTGGTATTGCATTGGCCTCCTTGCTGTGTATAAAATATATCCGCAGGGCGAAATCCGCCTGACTGCGTTATGCAAAACCGCGTTTTATCGGAGTTAAACCGAATTGAGTAACTTTTTCAAAACCTGTCTGATCACCACCCTTTTTCTTCTGTTTTTTTCGGATTCCGCCTTTGCAATCCAGACGCACAGAGAATCCGAAGGCATCGTTGTGCACCAGATCGGCCACCTGTTTTTCATTTTCTCCATGGTGATCCTGATCCTCACCATCACCGGCAAGGAACTCCACCGGCAGAAAGGCTGGCGCCTGATTCAGTGGGCCGCCTTTTTCTTCATTCTCTGGAACATGGCCGCCTTTACCGGCCATCTTCTGGACAACCAGCTGCACACCATAACGGTTTCAAACATTTCGCTTACCGAGATCACCATCATGGCGGAAAACGGCAGCCGGCTCATTGAAATCGCATACTATCTGTTGAAACTCGACCATCTTTTCTGCGTACCCGCGATCATTTTTCTTTACAGGGGACTTTGTCATATACCGGTAAAGGAGGCATCTTGACCGTTTCCTACCTTCCCATACTGCTGGTGGATGTGGCAGGTTCCGTAACCATGATCATATTCGGATTTATGTCATTGAACCGGGCCACGGGCCTCAAGGAAAAACATCCGGAGAACATCCTGTTTTTGTATCTTGTATGGATCTGCGCCGCGTTCACCATATTCGCCGTATCCCGGTCGTTCGGACATCTGTTGAAGCAGATGCTGATCCTGTCGGACAACGCCGTGATCTGGGCCCGGATCAGCCCCTACAGCGGTTCCATCAACACCATCTCGTTCATGGTGGTGGGGTTTGTCACCCTGTTTTTCAAGCAGAGCTGGCAGATCAACACCGAACTTCTCTCCAGCCGGAAGAGCCTGGAGGAGACCCGTGTCAAACTGGTGGACCTGAACCAGACACTCGAGCAGAAAGTGGTGGAGAGAACCGAAATGCTCACCAGCTCGGAACACAAGTGCAGACGGGTATTCGAGCAGTCCCTGGACACGATCCTGGTGACTGACGAGAACTGGCGGATCCTGGAGACCAATCCGGCAGGAGTGGATCTCACGGGCTACTCGAGAGAGGAACTTGTCATCGGCGGCATGCACATGGAATCCCTTTTTGCGGACAATACGGAATGGAACCGGATCAAACGGCTCATCGAAACAAAAGAATACATCCTCAACGAGGAAACCGAGTTCACCAAACCGGACGGGTCGGTACAACACGTGATTCTCACCGCCGGTATCGACTACGGAGCGTTCGGGTGCGAGCGGCGGTTCCACTTTATCATCAAGAACATCAACGAAAAAAAGGAAATGGAGAAACAGATCGCCCAGGCGGACAAACTGGCTGCGCTGGGAGAGCTTTCAGCCGGTGTCGCCCACGAGATCAACAACCCTCTCGGCATTATCATGGGCCACACCCAGCTCATTCTCAAGCAGGAATCCGGAAATGAGTTCAAATACTATGAGGACCTCAAAACCATCGAAAAGCATGTGAAAAACTGCCGGACAGTTGTGGCGGATCTTCTTGCCTTTTCCCGGAAAGGAAGTACGGAGCACGGGGTCATGGACATCAGCCGGATTATCCGGGACGTGGCCGGTTTCGTTCGGAACCATTCGGATTTCCGGGATGTGGAGATTACGCTGGAGATCGACGAAAAACAGCCTCTTGAAGCCATGGGCAACGAGCAGGAACTTCGGCAGGTATTCATTAATCTTTTGATCAACGCCTGCCATGCCGTGGAAAAAAGAGGAAAGATCTTCATCACCACGGAAACGGACGATAAAGGACGGGTCCTGATCCATGTCCGGGACAACGGTTACGGCATCCGGCAAAGAGACATAGACCGGATATTCGACCCGTTTTTCACCACCAAACCGGTGGGCCAGGGAACCGGGCTCGGCCTGTCCGTGAGCTACGGCATCATCAAGCACTTCGGCGGCACCATCACTGCTTCGAACCGGAAAACCGAAGGCGCCAGATTCACTGTAACTCTTCCGGCTGCGGCGCATGCAGAGGAGGCGCAATGACATCCCAGGTTTTGATCGTAGACGATGAAAAAGACATGACCCGAGTTTTGAAAAAAAACCTCGAACTCGATCTGGACTGTAGCGCCACCATGGCCTTTTCCGCCCGGATGGCCATTGAAATCCTTGAAAAATCCGAGTTCGACCTGATGCTCTGCGACATCCGGATGCCCGACATGGACGGATTCGAACTTCTCGAATACACACGCGAGCATTACCCGGACCTTACCGTATTGATGCTGACGGCGTACTCGAGCATTGATGTGGCTGTGGACGCCATCAAGAAAGGGGCGTACGACTTCATTCCCAAGCCGTTCGAGCAGGAGGAAATTGTATTCAAGGTTCAGAAAGCCCTTGAAAGAAGTGCCCTGTTAAAAGAGAACACCCGGCTTAAACAGGAAAAAATCGGGATGTTCGGCAAACTTGCCGGAGAGAGCCCGGCCATGCGGAAGGTATTCGAGCAAATCTCCATGGTCGCCCAGAGTGATGTCACCGTCCTGATTACGGGAGAGTCCGGCACCGGCAAGGACCTCACGGCACAGTCCATCCACAGTATGAGCGACAGGAAAAACCAGCCGTTTGTGCCGGTGAACTGCCCCACGATTCCCGAGCACATCCTGGAAAGCGAGCTTTTCGGATACAAAAAAGGAGCGTTCACCAATGCCCAGCGGGACAGGAAGGGACTGTTCCAGGAAGCGGACAGGGGAACCCTGTTTCTCGACGAGATCGGTGACATCCCTCCCATGATCCAGACCAAGCTTTTGCGGGTGCTTCAGGAAAAGCAGATCAAGCCCTTGGGCGACACGAAGGCCGTGGATATCGATGTGAGGATCATCGCCTCCACCAACCGGAACCTTGACCGGAAAATCAAAAATGAGGAATTCCGGGAGGATCTGTTTTACCGGCTCAACGTGCTTACCATCCATCTTCCGCCGCTGCGGGAGCGGCCCACTGACATTCCGCTACTGGCAAAGCACCTTGTGGCCACCCACTCGCAAAAACTCGGCAAACCGGAAAAAATGATTTCAGACAGACTCATGGACGTCCTTGTCAAACACTCCTGGCCGGGAAATGTCAGAGAGCTTGAAAACATCCTGATCCAGGGAATCGTGTACGCCGAATCCGACACCATCACCTGCTCGGATGTGCCGGTGGATGATCTGGACACCGGGAAAGCGGTCCGGACCGACACCGATTTCAGCCGGCTCAGCACGCTGCCCTACAGGGAAGCCAAAGAAGAACTTCTCAGGCAGTTCAATCACCAGTACGTCGGGGCCATGCTGGCGATCACCAACGGCAACATCACCCGGGCCGCAAAAAAATCCGGCCTCGAGCGCCAGGC
>CAYFVA010000179.1:0-5003 GCA_964346265.1 uncultured Desulfobacterales bacterium | reverse complement strand
GAGGCCATGCAGTTTCTTGCCGACAAGATCGTGAACCGGAAAAGCGAGGCCAGGGTCCGGGTGAAAGTGGATATTGAAGGGTATATGGAAACCCGGCAAGCCAATTTGCGGCAGCTGGCCTTCAAAATGGCCGAAAAAGCCAAAAAGACCGGCAGGCCCGCTACAATAAACCAGATGAGCGGCCAGGACCGACGGATCATTCATCTCACGCTCAAGGATGATTCAAAGGTCAAAACCCAGAGCAAAGGGGATGGATATTACAGGCGGCTTGTCATACTGCCCAGGAAAAAAGGGACGTTCAACTCCAAAAAGGGGTATCGAAAATAACGCGAAATGACAACCGATACAATCGCCGCCATATCGACTCCCCCCGGAAGCGGCGGCATCGGCATTATACGGCTTTCAGGGCCGCAATGCCTTGAAATCCTCTCCCGGCTTTTCGGGAAAACGCGCCAGGGAGTTGAAGACTGTACGGTATTGAAATCCCACACGGTCTGTCACGGCTATGTGTTCGATTCTGAAGAAGACGTGGTCATCGATGAAGTGCTGGTGATTCCCATGCAGGCGCCCCGGTCCTACACCGCGGAAGATGTGGTGGAAATCCAGGCCCATTCGGGAAACGTGGTCATGAACACGATACTGGAGAAAGTTTTGGCCAAAGGTGCCCGGCTGGCGGAACCGGGGGAGTTTACCAAACGGGCGTTCCTCAACGGGCGGATCGATCTGACCCAGGCCGAAGCCGTGGCTGATATCATCAACGCAAGGTCGGTCAAATCCCTCAAAGTGGCGGCTTCCCAGAATACAGGGGTTCTGCGGGAGCGAATCGTACAAATGAGGGCTGACCTGACGCAACTGTACGCCCTGTACGAAGCCTCCATCGATTTTCCGGACGATGCCGCGGATACGGTTGACGCAGATCATGCGCATTCTGTTGTCGAGCGGGTCCTGGCTGACTGCCGGGGGTTCATTCAGCGATACAACGATGCCTGCTTCATGCGGGAAGGGATCAGCATGGTGATCTGCGGGGCCCCGAATGTGGGAAAATCGAGCCTGATGAACCGGCTGATTGCCAATGACCGCTCCATCGTCACCTCTGTGCCGGGAACCACACGGGACCCGGTCCTGGAAAGTTTCAATCTTAACGGTATTCCGCTTGTGGTGGCGGATACGGCAGGTATCCATTCCACTAACGATCTGGTGGAGATCATCGGGATCGAGAAGGCCAAGGAGCATATCACAGACGCGGACATTGTTCTTTTCATGCAGGAGCCCGGTGCCTGCATTCCGGAAAAGGAGCTTGACAAGGTGATTCCGTCGGGCGTAAAAACCGTGTTTGTCATCAATAAAACGGATCTTTCCGCCGGGCGGGAACTGCCGGATCTGCCGGAAAAGTACCGGGAATATCCGAAAATCGGTATTTCCGCTTTGAACAATGAAGGTATCGATGAACTCAAGGAGATGATCGTGGATCTTGCCATGAGCGACCTGGATGTCGATTCGGGTTCGGTGGTTCCCAATCTGCGGCACAAGCTGGCTCTGCAGGAAGCGGCGGAAACCCTTGAGTCCGTAAAGAATGGGATCCGGGAAGGACGGGAAGAGGAAACCCTTGCACTGGATATCAAAGAGAGCATCGAAGCACTGGGAAAAATTACCGGAGAGACGGCCGGTATCGACGTGCTGGACCATATTTTCAGCAACTTTTGCATAGGAAAGTAAAGGAATCAGGAACCATGTCTCTTAATCTGAATGAATATTTTGTCAAGTATGAAGCTGTTGTCCAGATGGTGGACGGCATATTCGAAAAAATGAAAACCGATTATCCCAAAGAGGTCTTCTGCAGGGAACGCTGTTGCGACTGCTGCTATGCCCTGTTTGATATTACGGTCATCGAGGCGGCGTATCTGAATCACAAATTCAGGCAACGGTTTTCCGGAAAAGAGAAGAACAAAATTATAGAGACCGCCGCCAAAACCGACCGGGCCTTGTACAAAATCAAGCGGGATATATACCGGGAATCCCAGGAAGGGAAAAACGAGGTTGAGCTTCTGGCAAAAGCCGGGGCCGAGCGGGTCAGGTGTCCTCTTCTGGGAGAAGATGATCTGTGCCTGATGTACGATGTAAGGCCTGTTACCTGCCGGCTGTACGGGATCCCCACTTCCAGCTCGGGTATGAGCCATATCTGCGGCCGGACCAACTTCAAGGAGGGAGAAAAATACCCCACCGTGAATATGGACAAGATCAACTCCCAGCTTCAGTACATTACCGCTGAAATGCTGAGGGATATTAAATCCAAACACGTGAAAATGCATGAAATGCTGATACCGGTTTCCATGGCCTTGATCACTGATTTTAATGAATCCTATTTCGGGGTGGAGTGAAACGAAATGACGGACAAGTTTACGGACGAGGAAATCGAGAGCAAAAAGAAAGCGATCTTTGACGCCATGGGAAAAAGGGGTCAGAAACAGATCCTGAAAAAAGGATATGAAAAGTGGAATCCCTTCCAGGAACCCAAGGACCCCATCGACATCCGGCGGGACAAAACCAAACGGAACACCAAGACCCTGATCCGGGATTTTCTGGCCGAGGTTCCGCACGAGGAGTACTCCAGCTCTTATGCCCGGGGCGCTCTCGAGGTATGCCTCGGCATGGTTAACGACGATGAAAAGGTAAGGGGCATGTTCGAGTTCTCCTGCTGGTACAGGGATCTGTTGAAAAGAGAAGGTCATGAATCCCCATGACAAGGGTAGCACGGATGTAACGATTACACCCCGGCCCGGCCGGAAGATTTTCCCCGGGCGGCTTTTCAAAGCGGGGTGTTTTCTGTTTTCCCTTCTTTTTCTCCTCTTTTGCCCCTTGTCTCTGCCTGCGGAAATCTATACCTGGACGGATGAAAACGGTGTCCCGCACTACTCCAATATCGCCCCTGAAGTACCGGAAAACAGGCTTGATACGGTAAAAGAAAAGGGCAGGCTTCCGCACCACCCGGTTCCTGATGATGCCAGGGGGTTTGCCGTAATAAAGGTGTATGACGGAGATTCCATGAAGGTGCAAGGGTACGGGCTTGACCTGATGGTCCGGCTGGTGGGCATTGACACCCCGGAATGCGGGCGGGGGAAGGTCCCGGCCCAGCCGTTCTGCGAAAAGGCAACCTTGTTTTTGAAAAAACGGGCGGCCGGGCGTAAAGTGAGGCTCAAAACTTACGGAACGGGCGGCTACAACCGGCAGCTCGCAGAAATCTTTGTGGACGGCGAGAATGTCAACCTTGCACTTGTACGGGCCGGGCTTGCCGAAGTGTACCAGGGAAAACCAGCAAAAGGGCTGGACAGAACCCGGTATGACAAGGCCGAATCTTACGCCCGGAAAAAGAAACTCGGCATCTGGTCTCTTGGGGCCAAGTACATCAGTCCGCGAAAATGGCGGAAAGAGCATGGGAAATAGATGCCCGGTGTGCAGGTACATTTCCATTCCGGATTTTTACCATGTAAAAAACATCCGTTTTTAACGGGCCTGATCCGGTCATTTCCTTTTTCCGTCTTTCTCGACTGCCGGTATATTTTGGTGAAAAAAGAGGGGGTCCCTGGTAATTTTTTTTCTTGCTTTTTGTATGTGCTCCATATAGTTCTACCATTAATAGATAGTGCAGGATGACAAATAAAGGGACCATAATGCCGCATCAGCAGAGCAAATACGACCCGCCTCCTCCCCCTGACAAACAGGAGATTCTGATTATTGATGATGAACCTGCTGTTTTAAAAATGCTCGCTCTCATCTGCACCCGGTACGGGTATCAGGTGGATACCGCGGAAAGCGGCGAGGCCGCCCTCAAAAAACTGGAAGCCTGCGAGTACCGGTTGGTGCTCACCGATATCCGAATGCCGGGTATCTCGGGGAATCAGATTCTTGAATACGTGAAAACCGGAATAGGAAGTGAAACGCCGGTTGTAGGCATGTCGGGCACTCCCTGGCTTCTGGAGGGAGGGTTTGACGCGGTGTTGCACAAACCCTGCAACAACACGGAGATACTGGAAGTGATTAAGCGGCTTATGATGCAGACGGAGCCGGACGACGCCTTACAATGCGTTCATTACACCGGCAACGCCCGCAAATGAGACCGGAAAAGTTGCAGAAAATCTGTTCATGCCGGGGCGGCTGTGACGAAATTTTCCTGTTGTCCGGGAGTAATACATTTCATGTCTTTACCACTGGCGACCAGGAGTGAATGTTTGTTTTCCGGTAATTTTTACTGCAGAATAAACATGTAAAACCCCTATATCCCTCCGAATTTCCCAAAAGCCTCTATTGATCCTTTTTTTGCGTTTACCGAATGGGTGGTTTTTCGAAAACCGCACATTCGGCACATATTTGATGAAGGGGAAAATCCCTGCCTGAAATTGAAGACTTATCCATAAAATAAACCCTTTCACCCAGCGGCCGTCCCCTGGATTATAGGTTCCGGCAGTGACAAGTTTCACTGTCACGGGTATTGTTCGGCCTGCTCATTCAGTTGCTCTGGTGACACTCGGAAAAAAGATTGCACCTGCCGACAATTTCAGGTAGTTTCAAATACTGATTTTTGTAAATACCTTTTGAATTGTTGATTATGGATACAATCAGGGATAGTGAACGAAAAAGCTCTGATCAAACAGGCCGGATCATACCCGGAAAAAACGAAGCCAGGATCTTGCTTCATATTTTTTTTGCATGCACTCAGCAACAAATTTTGACGTCATAGGAATGGATACAACTTTCTGTAAGGACAACGCATGAAAACAGGCACCTGGTTCCTGGCCGTCTGCTTTATTTTATTTTGGAACTCCGGTTTTATAGGTGCAGAATATGCCCTGCCGTACACGGATCCTCTTACCTTGCTGTTTTGGCGATACTGGTTGTTGGCGTTCATTCTTTTTGTATACCTTGTCCTTCGCCGCCGGTTGGAATGGCCCGGGGTGAATGCCGTTTTGATTGCCTTCCTCGTTGGTATTCTGGCCCATGGCATCTGG
>CAYFVA010000178.1:0-5010 GCA_964346265.1 uncultured Desulfobacterales bacterium | reverse complement strand
TAAATGGAATACATTAAAAAAGCGTTGAAATCAGCTGATTCAAACTCCGATTCAGCAAGACAGACAGTGGAAAAAATCCTTGCGGATATCGAAGAAAGAGGAGAGCAGGTAATCAGGGAGCTTGCGGAAAAGTTCGACAACTGGAAAGGCGACTTCATTTTATCCGAAGAGAAAAAGCAAAAGCTGATCGATTCGGTTCCTGATACCGTAAAAGATGATATCCGGTTTGCCTGCAAACAGGTCTATGGATTTGCAAGAGCCCAGAGAGAAAGTATCCGGGAATTTGAACAAGAGACGATTCCGGGGGTACGACTGGGCCAGAAAATCGTTCCCATGAACGTGGCCGGCTGCTATGTACCGGGCGGGAGGTTCGCCCATGCCTGTTCCGCGCTTATGAGCGTTGCCACCGCAAAGGCGGCGGGCGTGGAGACCGTCATCGCTTGTTCCCCTCCCCGCGGGGAGAGCATCGATCCGAACGTGGCCTATGCCATGGACCTTGCCGGTGCGGACATCATTCTCGAGATGGGCGGAATCCAGGCGATTGCCACCATGGCGTTCGGGCTTTTCACGGACAAACCCGCCAATATCCTTGTGGGCCCCGGTAATGCATTTGTGGCCGAGGCCAAGGCGATTCTGGCCGGGTCCGGCCAGTGCGCCATTGACGTTTTCGCAGGGCCTACCGAATCGGCAATTATCGCGGATGAAACAGCAGACCCCATGACGGTTGCGGTCGACCTGGTATCCCAGGCGGAACATGGCTATGATTCACCGGTATGGCTGTTCACCGATTCAAGAGAGCTTGCGGAAAAGGTGAACGAAATCATGCCCAAAGTGATCGCGGATATGCCGGACCCTGATGTACCGGGCTCTTCCTGGCGGGATTACGGAGAAATTCTCCTGTGTGACCACAGGGAGGAACTCCGCTCGCTCAGTGATGAATATGCTGCCGAACATATCCAGGTGATGACCAAAGATAACGACTGGTGGGTGGAGAATCTCAGGTCCTACGGGTCTCTTTTTCTCGGTGAGGGCAGCACCGTTCCCCACGGGGACAAGTGTTCAGGAACCAACCATATCCTGCCGACCAAAAAGACGGGATATTATTCAGGCGGGCTCAACGTGCACAAGTTTTTGAAAATATTCACCTTTCAGGAGATCAGCGAGCAGGCGAACAAAGAAATCAGTGCAAGGGCGTCAAGGCTTTCCAGGGTGGAAGGAATGGAAGGTCACGCAAGGGCGTGCGACTGGCGGCTGAACAAGTATTTCCCGGAGCAGGAGTGGGATTTTCCGGTGTATTCACAAAAAAAGTATGAATAGGCAAACCACCAAGCTGGAGTCGCGTATCATGGAAATGGATTCAAATACAAAGCGGATGTTTTCAAAGGATTTTACGCTTCAGGAACCCATCAGTGAAAAAGGGATTGAAAAGGCCGTCGATGTGATGCGGTCGGGCAAACTTCACCGGTACAACGTAAAGGCGGGGGAAACATCCGAAACCTCGCTTCTGGAAGAAGAGTTTGCCGATTATATGGGCAAGAAATTCTGCCTTGCCTGTGCGTCATGCGGCAGTGCAATGTATCTGGCCATGAAGAGCGCCGGGATTAAATCGGGAGACACGGTTCTTTGCAATGCCTACACCCTGGCCCCGGTTCCCGGAGCCATTGAAAACGCAGGGGCGAAAATCGAGCTTGTGGAAATCGAGGAGGATTATACCATCGATCTGGCTGATCTTTCGGAAAAAGCAAAATCAACGAGTGTCCGCTGGCTTCTTTTGTCCCATATGCGGGGACATATTGCGGACATGGACCGGATCATGGAGATCTGCCGGGAAAACAACATCACCCTTATCGAGGATTGTGCGCACACCATGGGGGCAAAATGGAACGGTGAAAAATCGGGTTCATTCGGCATTGCCGCCTGTTTCAGCACCCAGACGTACAAGCACATGAATTCCGGGGAAGGGGGGTTGCTGGTGACGGATGATCCGGACCTTATCGCTAAAGCCATTGTATATTCCGGTTCTTATATGAATTATGACCGGCATTCATCCCGCCCGGATCTTGCCGTGTTTGAAAAACACAAGAAGAAGATTCCGAACTATTCATGCCGGATGGACAATCTGCGGGCCTCGATTCTCCGTTTTCAGGTATCTGATCTGGACCACCGGTGCGACCGTTGGAACAAACGGTATGTGTTACTGGAGAAAGCATTGGATTCAATTGACAAGATTCAATGCCCTAAAAGAGATCCCAGGGAATATTACGTGGGAAGCTCCATCCAGTTTACCCTAAAAGAGGCGGACGAGGAGACCATCCGGCGTTTTCTTGAAAAATGCGGAGAACGGGGGGTCGAGCTGAAATGGTTCGGCAACAAAGAGCCGGTGGGGTTCACAAGCTCGTATGAAAGTTGGGAGTATATGGAGAGTATACCCGAACTTCCCAAGACCAACCGGATTCTGGCAAAAATGTGCGATATGAGAATTCCGCTGACCTTTGATCTGGAGGATTGTAAACGAATTTTGGAAATCATCGCGGACGTGGCGGGTGAAGTTTTGAAATAATGGGTTGACGCTTTGAACGAAATTACGTTTTAATAATTGATACAATAGGAATAAAGAGAAAAAGGGAGGAGTGTAATGGAAAAAACCATTATAGAAACCGATAAAGCCCCGAAAGCCATCGGGCCGTATTCACAGGCGGTTCTTTCGGAAAACCTGCTGTTCACTTCAGGCCAGCTTCCGATTGACCCGGCTGCCGGCAAAATCGTAGAGGGTTCCATTGAAGAAAGAACCCATATGGTTTTGAAAAATCTTCAGGCCATTGCAGAAGAAGCAGGCACAAGCCTTGACAAGGTGGTGAAAACCACGGTTTTCTTAACCGACATGAACGATTTTCAAACTGTAAACAAAGTGTATGCCGAATATTTCAAAGAACCGTTTCCCGCCCGGAGCGCATATCAGGTAGCAGCGCTTCCGCTCGGTGCAAACGTTGAAATCGAGGCGATTTTTCGCGTGTAATGTAAATTCAAAAAATAAAAGGAAGACCAATGAATTTCAGCAAATTTCCAAGGAGAAATTATCTTCAGGGCCCCACCCCGATCGAACCGATGCCTGCACTGGCAGAAGCGCTCGGGGGTAAAGTCGATCTGTATGTGAAACGGGATGATCTGCTCCCGGGAGCCGCAGGCGGCAACAAAACCAGGAAGCTTGAGTTCTGCCTGGCCGATGCTTTGGATAAAGGGGCGGATACCGTCATTACCTGCGGTGCGGTCCAGTCAAACCACTGCCGCCTGACCCTGTCCTGGGCCGTGAAAGAAAAAATGGACTGCCATCTCATACTCGAAGAGCGGGTGGAAGGTTCGTATACCCCCGAGGCCAGCGGCAACAACTTTCTGTTCGAGCTGATGGGCGTCAAGAGCATAGAAGTGGTAAAAGGCGGAACCGATATGATGGCCGCCATGGAGAAAAAAGCAGCTGCCTTGAAAGAAGAGGGTGGAAAACCGTATATCGTTCCCGGCGGGGCGTCCAATTCCATCGGCGCCCTCGGGTATGCCGCCTGCGGGGAGGAAATCATGAACCAGCTCAATACCATGCACCTGGATATCGACCATATTGTCGTGCCTTCAGGCTCCGCAGGCACCCATGCCGGTATGCTCTGCGGCATGACCGGAACCAACAGCGGGATCCCGATCAGCGGCATGAACGTATCCCGGACCAAAGAGGTCCAGGAGGAGATTGTCATGAAGCTGGCCGAAGAAACCGCGGACAAACTTTCCATCCGGGGCGGTATCGCCCGGGACGATGTGGTCTGTTACGGCGATTATGTGGGCCCGGGATATTCCATTCCCACCGATTCCATGGCAGAAGCGGTAAAGATGTTCGCAGAGACCGAAGCCATTCTGCTGGATCCGGTATACTCGGGTAAAGCTGCGGCAGGACTGATCGATCTGATCCGCAAAGATCAGTTCCCTAAAGGTTCCAAGGTTCTTTTCCTCCATACCGGGGGATCTCCTGCATTGTATGCGTACCTGGACACGTTCAGAAAATAGGGGAAGATCTTTGGAAGATCTTTGATTGACCGGAAACCAGGGGGCTGATCTTTCGAAAGCTCCCTGGTTTCTTTGCTCCAAAAAGGGAAATAGGTGATGGAAAACGAAAAGGTGGTGGGAATCATCGGCGGAATGGGGCCGGAAGCGACCGTGGACCTGATGCAGCGCATTCTCCGACTGACCCCTGCTCAAGACGATTGTGACCATATCCGGTGTATCGTGGACAACAATCCCAAAATCCCTTCAAGGATCAAGGCCATCATAGAGGGAACCGGAGAGAATCCGGGTCCGTGTATGGCGAAGATGGCAATCGGCCTTGAAAAGTGGGGGGCGGACTTTCTTGTCATCCCGTGCAACACGGCCCACTATTATTATGAGTACGTCCGGGATGCGGTGGCCGTTCCCGTGATCAACCTGATCGACCTGGTCTGCGAATACATAAAAAAGCAGTACCCGGACCGGAATTCCATCGGGATGCTGGCCTCTCCTTCCGTTGCCATGACAGGGCTTTACACGCAAAGACTTCCCAAACTCGGATATACGGACATATGGCCGGATCCGGAAGAGCAGGAAAACCTTTTGAAGGTGATCCGGGAGATCAAGAAGGGCAATCTCGGCGCACAGGTCCGGGAAGAATACGACAAAGTCTGCCGGAATCTCATGGACAAGGGCGCCGAAGTCCTCATTGTCGCCTGCACGGAACTCGGCGTGCTCGATGCCGAGTTCCCGGTTGATCTGGTGGATGCAGCCGAGGTCCTTGCCGCGGAAGTCGTACGGGTGGTGAAAACCCCTGAGTCAGGAAAATTATAAGTCGGGCATTTGACCGAACATAAAAGGCGAACACAGACCCGCGGCAATCAAGCATCCGAGAGTCAGTGCTCATGAAGTGGAATGCGCCCGTGATTTTAGGTATGCTGGAGGCGGCGGAGAGTTGAACCTGGTATGCGCATCTTATCTTAAAAA
>CAYFVA010000177.1:1619-5052 GCA_964346265.1 uncultured Desulfobacterales bacterium | reverse complement strand
ATCCTTGACGTTGGTCTGGATCTTGGCCTGAATGGCGGAAAGATCGATCTCCCGGGCCAGAAGATCATTAACCTTTTGAAGCCGTTCCGCCGGATCGACAATCTCCATGAGATGCTGGGCGTCCGTGACCTTGAGGTTGAGGTTGGAGGCCACAAGATCGGCAAGCTTGCCAGGTGTGTCGATATGCTCGAGAAGATCACCCGCCTCCTGGGAAAATTCCCCTTTAAGGGCCAGAAGCCGGCTGGAATTCTCTTTGACGTTCCGCATCAGGGCTTCTTCTTCTATATCAAGATCGGTCTCCTTTTCTTCAAGGAACTCGATCTTGACCTCGTAAAACGAGCGTCTTTTGGTATATTTGACGATGCGGGCCTTGATGATTCCCTGAACAAGCGCCTTGACTCTTCCGTCCGGAAGTTTCAGCATTTTCTGGACCTTGCCGACGGTCCCTGTCCGATAGATATCTTCCGCTTTCGGATTTTCCATAGCCGAATCTTTCTGCGCGGAAAGAAAAATGTACCTGCCTGCGGCGGCGGACTCCTCGATGGCTTTTATCGATTTGTTCCTGCCCACAAAAAGGGGCAACAGCATATCCGGAAATACCACTACATCCCTGACCGGCATCATGGGCAAGGTGAGAGGGATATTGTCCGGATCGTCTTCATTTTCGATCACTTCGATCAAATCATCCATATCGGTTTCAGCCATTTATTCTCCTTTGAACTCCCTGGTTTGTATATGTAAACTTCTTCTTTTTCAAATGTTCGCCATTAAAATAAAACATTTTTCCGGTTTTACAACAGGTTTCTGAAAATTTTATACTGACTCCCGCCTTTTGGCGGCCTCATTATCATTGACATTGTCCGTAAAATATATATAACTGTCATGCAATGATCATCACCGCTTTTTTCATATTCGGGACCTGCATCGGCAGTTTTCTCAACGTGTGTATCCTTCGGGTACCGCAGGGTATGTCCATCGTTCACCCGCCCTCCTCATGTCCGTCATGCGGAGATCGGATTCCTTTTTACTGCAACTTTCCGGTGATCAGCTTCATTTTCCTCAGGGGCAGGTGCCGAAAGTGCGGCACCCGTATTTCCCTCCGGTACCCCATGGTGGAAATTCTTACCGGTCTGTTTGCCGCAGCGCTTTACCTGCGGTTCGGCCTAACCCCTGAAACCGGTCTCTGGTTTGTTTTCATCTGTACCCTGCTTGTGATCTCCTTTATCGATCTGGACCACCAGATCATACCGGATATCCTCTCTCTTCCCGGCATTCCGCTTTTTATGATCTTTTCCGTACTGGCTCATCAGCTCACGTTCGTCCAGAGTTTGACCGGCATACTCGCCGGAGGCGGAATCCTCTATCTTGTGAGCCTGATATATTACCTTCTGAAAAAAGCCGAAGGCATGGGAGGCGGGGACATCAAGCTTCTGGCAATGATCGGGGCGGCAGTGGGTTTTAAAGGAGTGCTTTTCACGATTTTCACGGCCTCTGTTCTGGGGACGCTTGTGGGCGTCATCATCATGATATACGGCAGGTTCGTCGATGCAAAGCTGAGAATTCCGTTCGGTCCGTTCCTGGCAGCCGGCACCGTGCTTTACATCTTTTCCGGCGAGATGATCATCCGATGGTACATATACGGCACAGGGATGTAAGGGGACCGGTCTGAAACAGATCAGGCCGCGATTCCCACCTCGAGTATCAGTTTTCCCATGGTGGTTTTGAACGGAATGACGATCACGTCTTCCACATTGTCCGCATGCGCAACAGAATGCCCCTGCTCCAGGTTCACGTTCACCAGCTTGACTTTTACACTTTTCTCCATTTCAGTCATTTTTGTGGTCACATGACCTGCGATCATGTTGCAGATTTCTCCGACCGCATCATTGATTTCTTCGTTCACCTCTGTCATCTCTTCGCCGAACATGGCTGAAACAATAGCCAGGATACTTGTCCTGGAAAAAGAAAGCGCCGCGGATCCGGAAACATCCCCTTCCATTTTCAGAACGCCTGAGATATCTTTCAGCCCGTCATCCCCTGTTTTGGCGTAAGGAGGCTCCGGCTTGACCTTCAGGGCCGCGGTGGTGTCGAGTATGTACAAAGTCCCCTCGATAAAGGGATTTACAAAAGAAACATCCATATATCGGCTCCTTGATTTTTTGTTTTATTCTATGTGTTTTCGATTCTTTGCGCAACTTTTTTTAAAAAAAATCTCAATAAACACTTGACACGGCGTTCTCAAAAACGTAACGTACGCAAAAGGCTTGGTTGTAAGGTTTTTCACCCTGGATTTTCTGAAAAACCGCAGAGACCGGAAACATGTATAACCCAAAAAAAGGAGTGATCAAGATGAACAAAGGTGATTTGGTAAACAAGGTTTCAGAAGTATTAAACAGCAAAAAAGAGGCTCAGGCAGCAGTGGACTGTGTCTTCGGAACCATCACGGAGGCTCTCTCAAAAAACGACTCTGTTACGCTGGTGGGCTTTGGAACCTTCAAAACCGCGGAAAGAAAAGCAAGAAAAGGAAGAAACCCGCAGACCGGAAAAGAAATCAACATTCCCTCCAGAAACGTACCCAAATTCGTACCGGGCAAGGCCTTGAAAGAATCCGTAAAATAAGATCCGATATGCTCAGACAGGGAGCACCTTCTGACCGACTGACGCTCGCTCCCTGTCTGAAATTCCCTGTGAAATGCAATTTGACATCGAAACATACTTTTTCCCTTCCACGGGCATTGAACTCGTTTTTAACCTGAATTCGATCTCGCCGTACACCAGAACTTCCATTATTTACGATACCGACTACAAGAACAGGCGGATCACCATTGCCCAGCCCCAAAGGCCTTTAACCCGGAATATGGAGTTTGATGAACTGCACATCACCACCGTTTTCAGAGGATCCAAAGGAACCAGCCGTGCGGGATTGAAATGCAAACCCGACCGGTTCATTAAAAATTATCAGCTGGCCGGACAAAGCCGGGTGGAGGCCGTGGAGCTAATCTATACGCCGCCTGCTTTCGAAACCAACATCCGAGCCGCCTTTCGGCTTCAGCTGAAAAAACCGTATACCATCAAGGGAAAACTTCTTCGCCGCTCCGTGGAATTTTTCACCAAGCGGGATTTCCTGTTTTATGACATCTCTTTAAAAGGCGCCGGCATTCTTATTCCGAAAAAGGTGGACAAAAACGCCAACCCGCTCAAGGATCTGGAGCGGCTTGAAAACATCAAAGTCGGATTGGTCCTGCTCAAGGAGGATGAAAAAGAAAGTCAGCCGCCTGAAAAAATAGCAACAATCCCTGCCGCTGCCCAAGTGATGCGGGTCAATGAAAATTTTTCAGACAAAATGATTTTCGCCGGTTTGAAGTTCACCAAGCTGACCCAGGAGAATGAAGAAGCGCTATACAGCTTCATCCATGAGGCCCAAATCGACGAA
>CAYFVA010000177.1:0-1519 GCA_964346265.1 uncultured Desulfobacterales bacterium | reverse complement strand
CTGTTCTTCATCCAGTCCCGTGTTTTTGTACTGCTCGAGTTCTTCCGCCGCATCCTGAAACGTCCGTTTCAAATCCTCCCTGAAGCCCTTGATTGTTTCGTCGCAAGGCATGTGTGTCACTCCGCGCTCAGAAGAATCTGCAGAACCGTTTTCAGAAAAGTTCCGGGCGATGATCCGTTTTGCCATCGTCCGAAGCCGACCGCTTGCCATTTCTTCCGCCAGAGAATTCTTTGTTTCCGGTCCGGCCTGATGGAAGCGGAGACAGTCTTGTTTTTCCCGGTTCGTAAAAAAACCATCCTGGTACAGGGCGGCATCCGCATCCAGATCCGGAATGTATGGATAGGAAAACCAAACATGGTACCCGGCCAGCTCTTCTATCAATGAAGGCTCTTTTTCAAGAAACGCAAGATTGATTTCGGCCAGTCGTTTTTTTTCTTCCGGAATCCTGTCTGAAAAACGATCGAGCCGGGGCAGCACAAACGGAACATCCCCGTACCGTTTCCGAACAACGCAGGCCGTGGATTCTTCCATTCTTCCGGCAAATCCGCCAAGTTCCTCCTTGTCGAGTCGCAGCCAGATGTATTGATTGGGGTATACCCGGGATCTTCCCAGGCACACCGCCAAAGAAAGGTAGTTGGCGCTGCTTCCCATAAAAGGCGAAACCAGAACCCCGAGCCTGTACTGTACGTCCCCGGCCGTGATTTTCGTATCCATGGCTTTACCCCGCTCACGGTCGGTCTGTTTGTCGAAAAATCCGGCTGCATATTGAAAAACCTGTTCTTCCCGGGAAAGAAGGACCGCAAGATTCAGCGTGGCTTCCACATCCGCCATTGCTTCATGGGACCGGCCTGTGCCGGATCGTAAAAGATTGTTCGCAAGAGTCAACTGATCCAGTCTCAGCGTCGGTTCATTGTGTTCATTTTGCGGCCAGGTCAAAAGCTCAGGCTTGAAGATACTGTACAAGGCGGTGATCGGAAAAATATCCATACGGCCGCACCCCCGGCTGTACTGGTGAGCGTATGGATCCAGAAGATTCCGGTAAAAGGTGAACCGCAAAAATTCATCGTCAAATCCCAGGGTATTGTATCCAAGACTGATCGTACCAGGGGTATTCACTTGTTCATGGATTCTACGTGCGGCTTCGTATTCACAAATACCTTTGTTCAGTTCATCAACCGGCAAACGGTTTACAAGCAGTGCTCCCGCAGACGGAACGACATCCGGACGCAGCTTCACTTGTATTTCGCTCCTGTCAATCTCGCTGAACGAATCGTCGGTTCTGATACAGGCGAATGTCAGAATCTGGTCGAAAACGGTGTTCAACCCGCTTGTTTCCAGATCGTAAAACAGATAGGTTCGGTTCATGGGTACAAGAAATTTGAAACAGGAGACAAGCAACTTGATAAGGCAGGACAAAAAGCCTGGTTCAAGTTGCTTGTCTCTGTTGTGATGCTGTGCATTATCTAGTGCTTGGCCGAAAACTCACCCATCTACTGCGTCACTGCAAAATTTTGAAATC
>CAYFVA010000176.1:0-5064 GCA_964346265.1 uncultured Desulfobacterales bacterium | reverse complement strand
GTTTTGGTTACATATTCAGTAAACAGTTTTAAACGGTTTGTGTACTTTTTCCATCGAGAATGTAAGAATTAACTCTATAGGACGAATGGGAATATGTCAACAAAAAAATATTGAGCACGAAATAATTCGTGCTCAATATATTCTGTACGCCTGTTTCCAGGGGTGGGAAATAAAAAATTTTGTTTTGATTTTCTGCTCTAATTATGTTCTAATGTGGAACTTTAAATATTATTGACATATAAGTATAAATTGATATGCTGATAAAAAAATTATATTGGACAAAAACTAAATGATAACAAAAAGGAGAGAGAAATGGAAAATATCGGAAAGACCAAAATAACCGGAATCGGATCCGCACTTGTGGATCTTCTGATCAATGAGAACGACGTCTTCCTTGAAAATGTGGGAAAGGAAAAGGGCGGTATGACCTTGCTGGAGGACGGAGTGGAAATTGAACGGATTCTGGAAAAATCCGGGCAGGGCGCCCGAACCGTTCCCGGCGGGGCGGCCTGCAATACCATTGCCGGTGTCGGAATGCTCGGTGGTGAGGCCGGGTTCATCGGGATGAGGGGAGAAGACGAGTACGGAGACTCTTACGAGCAAAAACTTTCAAAGTGCAACGTATCCTGTCGTTTTTTTCTGTCAAAAGAACCCACCGGCAGGGTGTTGTCGGTGATCACCCCGGATGCACAGCGCTCGATGTTTACCTTTCTCGGGGCGTCCACCGGGCTTTCTCCGGAAATCATCACACCGGACATGTTCGAAGATACGGCAATTGCAGTAGTGGAAGGATACCTTCTTTTTAACCGGGACCTTATGCTGGCTGTTCTCCGTGCCGCTAAAGAGGCAAGGGCGAAAATCGCCCTTGATCTTGCAAGTTTTGAAGTGGTGGAAGCGTCTAAAGACATCCTGGATGATCTGATCAAAGAGTATGTGGACATCCTGATTGCCAACGAGGACGAGGCCGAAGCCTATACCGGACTGAAAGACGAGGAGGCCGCACTGGAAAAAATGGCGGAAATTGTGGAATATGCAGTGCTCAAAGTCGGCAAAAGAGGGAGCATGATCTCCCACAAGGGGACCGTTACCCGGGTGGAGCCGGAGATTGCCGAAGATGCGGTGGACACCACCGGCGCAGGAGATCTCTGGGCCGCAGGTTTTCTCTACGGACTTGCCAACGGATTCTCCATTGAAAAGTGCGGCCGGATCGGTTCCGCGTGCGGCGCGGAAGTCGTCCGCGTGGTCGGCGCCCAGATTCCGGATGAAGGGTGGGAGCGGATCAGAAAGGTTGTCTGCTGATCCTAAGTCTCCGGATCGATCCGCCACAGGGCGGTTCCGGTGATGCCTTTGTGTTCTCTGACAATGGTCCCGTTTTCGGCAATTTGCTCTAGATGGTTGCGGATGATCTGTTCAAGTTCTTTTTCCGGCCTGTCTGACACCTTTTGGAAAAATGTGAGCTGGTTGGCAAGTTCTTCTTCCATGGGAACGGATTCGTCCCATTGAACCGAATCGAAAGTGATTTCCGGAAAATACGCAATGGAGAACAGAAGGTTGATCTTGTACAAAAACGTGCGGGGTTTGTCTTCAAGCGCCTTTCCCATGATGGTCTCCCACAGGTGGTCAAGGATGACATGTTTGCGCCTGGAGGCCCACCCCCTTATGGCACAGGTGCCCCTCGAAGCGGCCATAACCTTGAAAAAGGAATCCGGGGTGGAAACGGCAGGGGACATAAATGCGATGACCATATCAAAACCTTTTTGCCACCCGGTCTTCTCAAGATCGACCTTGTGCCAGTCCAGTGTATGAAACTCGACCCGGCTTTCAAGCTCTTGGGGCAGATCCTTTTCCGCCCGTTCGATCATTTTCGGGGAAAAATCGATACCGGTGACCCGGCAGCCGCTGCGGGCAAGGTGTCGGGCCAGAAATCCCGTGCCGCACCCGATATCCAGTACGGTACATCCGTCTAAAGGTCCGTGATGGGTTTGTAGAAACGAGAGGGTCTTTTCGATTTTTCTGGAGAAACGCTCGTTTTTGTCTTTGTCATAGGACCGGGCGGCGCGGTCCCAGTATTCCGGGGTTGAAAATCCTTTGTGGACCTGCCGGGTATCGTTGTCGTCTGTTTCTCCGTGTTGCCATTTTTCAATCCAGAAATCTTTTGTGAAAATATTTTCACCGGCTTTTTCTGCCATGTCAAAGCTCCAGTTTTTTTTGTACGCTTTCAATTTTGTCCGCCATGCCCTGTTTTCGGTCGGTGCGGGTTCCGGCCTTTATGGTGGTTGAAATCCTGGGAGCGCCCATTGAATGGATTTTCTCATGGCATTTTTTTACAACGGCGAATACGGTGTCCCATTCCCCTTCAATGTTGGTACCGTAGGCGTGAAGCGTATGCTCAAGTTTTGCTTTGCTGATGATTTTCTGACACTCGGTGACATATTCGGAAACCGACGTGCCGACCCCTAAAGGAACGACGCAAAGATCGATGATCACATGCATGGTTTCCTCCTTTGCGTGTTTTGGCGTTAGAATTCAAACCGATTCGGTTTTTCTCCTGTCTTGTATTCGTCTATGATGACACTTTACCGTTGACTTGGCAATAGAGATTGAATATTTTGAAAAAAGTCGGCTGATACCGGACCTGACGCTGAACCGCTGAAGGACAGAGGAACCCGGAGGGAAGAGGAAAGTGCAGTGAACGTCCACCAGTTACCACAAGTTTTCACCTATGCGGGAATGTATGAACTTCTCACGGGACCGGTGCTTGTGACTGCAGTGGTCTGTTTCGTCGCCGGGTCTGTGTTTCAGGTCAGGCGGTTTTTCAAGGCAACCGTTCGGGTCGGGCACCCGGACCTGCAAGGCACGCGAAGCCGTCGGGATGCCCGCCGCCTGCTCAAAAATTTGCACGTGGCGGTGCGGGACCTGCGGCATACCCTGTGGGCGTATCGGCCGGTTGTGACGATTTCCACCACGGTGTTTCATGTTCTCGTAATTGTCACTCCGGTATTCCTTTTGGCCCACAATGTTCTGTTTTATGAAGCCGCAGGCTTTTGTCTGCCGTTTTTCAGCGAAAGGGTCACGGACTGGTTCACCGGTATCATCCTTTTGTTCGGATTGATGTTTCTGGCAAGGCGGCTGTTTTACAAAAACGTCAGGGCGGTCACCTCCCGATCGGATTTCGTGTTGCTGGCTGTGGTGCTTTTCCCGTATCTTTCCGGATTTTTTTTGTATCACCAGTTGCTTCCGTTCAACAAACTGGTTATGTTGATACATGTGGCAAGCGGAGAGCTGATGCTGGTGTGTCTGCCTTTTACAAAACTTGTGCATTTTTTGTATTTCTTTTTCAATCGCTTTTTACTCACCACCGAGCACAGCATCATAAAAGGGAAAAGAGAATGGAAAGAGAGCGATGATGAGTATCTGTCAGTCCGATCAGGTGGATAAGAAAGCTGTCAGGGACATCCTGAAAAAAAACCGGTTCAGGATCAAAATGGCGCTGAAGGTTTGCGTCCACTGCAGCATGTGTGCGGAAAGCTGCTTTCTTTTCTCCAATCGCAATGACCCGGAACTGATTCCCGGTCATAAACTGATCAACTCTCTGGGGTATATTTACAAAAAAAACGGAAACGTTTCCCGGCAGGACCTGGAAGAGATCAAAGACATTGTCTGGAATAAATGCGTACTCTGTACACGGTGTTATTGTCCGCTCGGAGTCGATATCCCCGGAATGATCGGCATCACCAGGCACATCTGCCGGTCCCAGGGAATTTATCCGAATCATACCTGAAAAGGGGTTCTATGATTAAAGCCAAGCAAAAACCGTTTGAGGAGATTGTACAGTCACTTGAGCGATACGAAAGAATTCTGAACGTGGGGTGCGGTGGATGCACTTCCATCTGCCTTGCCGGAGGCCAGAAAGAGGTGGCGCGTTTAAATGACGACCTGGAAATGTTTTTTAAAAAATCCGGGGTGGGCAAAACGTTTTCAGCCTATACCGTGGAGCGGGCCTGTAACATGAGATTTTTGACCGATCTTGACATGGTGGTCAAAGATTTTGACGCCGTCATCAGCATGGCGTGTTCGGCAGGTGTGCAGCTGATTGCTGAAAAATTTCCCGGCAGACCGGTTTTCCCGGCATTGAACACCATTGCGGTGGGTGTGGACCGCTCTCTGGGTGTGTACGAGGAAAAATGCCGGGTATGCGGGGATTGCGTTATCGGATACACCGGCGGTATCTGTCCGATTTCAAGGTGTGCGAAACAGCTTTTCAACGGTCCCTGCGGGGGAACCAATCAGGGGGGATGTGAGGTGAACCCGGATATTCCCTGCGCCTGGAATGATATATACAACCGGCTCAAAGAACAGGACCGGCTGGATGATATCCTGAAAATCAAACCGGTCATGCAGTGGCAGGACCAGATCCAGCGGACCGTTGTACAGGACAAATATATCTAACCGGGTTTGTCAGGGAATCGTGCCTGATCAGTATTTTGAAACTTCGTCGATTATCAGGTGTTCGATTCCGCTGAGACCCCCCAGATGTGCGGTTACGGAAATCCGGACATCAGGATGTCTCTCACACGCATCATAAATGATATCCGGTATATCTTTCATTACATGATTGCCGGATCCTGTAAAGTAGGGGAATATAATGATTTTTTCAGCCCCCCGGGCTGCCAGTTTTTCAATTTCGTCGGGTAAAAGCGGTTCGGTGAACTGAATGAACGCGGCACTGATCGAGTCAAAATCGTGGGTCCGCAGGCCGCTCACTTTTTTTGCAAGTTTGAATATTTCATCGTTGGATGTTTTTTTCCGGCTTCCATGAGCCGTTATCACAAGCGCTTTCAATCTGAAATCCTCCATCTGCAAGAAACTTGAGACTGGAAACAAGAGACGGGAATCAGGCCCGTTTAAGTTTCAATCTCCGTGGTATTACTGCGCATCAAAGGTACTATATAGTACTTTTTCGCTTGATGTCCAGCAAAATCCGTTATAACTTTGATATAAATTTATGTGGAAAAAACATTTTCCAGTGAAAGATAACGAGACAGGGAAATAAATGAAGCTGGT
>CAYFVA010000175.1:3804-5064 GCA_964346265.1 uncultured Desulfobacterales bacterium | reverse complement strand
GTTTCAAGTCTCAAGTTTCTTGTTAAAGGAGGTTTGCATGAAAGCGGAAATTATTTCAACCGGAAATGAACTGGTGACAGGGGCTGTGGAAGACACCAACACCGCCTGTATCGCAGGGCTCCTCAACGGGTACGGCATCTGCGTCAAAAGGAGCACCACTGTGGGGGACGATATGGACGCCCTTTCAGACCTGTTTTCCGAGGTTTCCCTACGCTCCGACCTTGTGCTGGTTACCGGCGGGCTCGGGCCCACCGTGGATGATCTGACGGCAGAGGCCGCGTCCAGGGCCGCCAATGTCCCGATTGAACTGAACCGGGAAGCGCTGCACACGGTGAAAAGATTTTTTGAAAACAGAGGAATCCCGATGCCCGAAGAAAATGAAAAGCAGGCCATGCTGCCGTCTTCGGCTCAGATGATCGAGAACAGCCATGGCACCGCCCCGGGGTTTTGCATGGACATGAACCGGGCCTGTTTTTACTTTTTGCCGGGGGTGCCGTGGGAAATGCGCCACATGCTGGAAAGCAGCGTACTTGATGATATCGCTTCCAGGTTTACGTGCCGGAAACGGCCACAGGCAAAGGTGACGCTGTTCGGCGTGCCGGAATCCAGGGCCGACGCCATGCTGAAAGGATTCGAAGACCGGTTTGCCGGAATCGGGCTTGGTTTCCGGGCCGATTTTCCCATGATCGAGGTGAAGCTCTCCTGCGCCGAAGATGCGGGCGAAAAAGACCTTACAGCGGCAAAAGATCATGTGGTGTCGGTTTTCGGTGACAAAACCGTGTCACAAAACGGGCTTTCCATGGAAGAGGAGGCGGCCCGTCTTTTAACGGACTGCGGCAAAACCCTTGCCGCGGCCGAAAGCTGTACCGGCGGTCTTGTGGCGGATATGCTGACCAATGTGCCGGGAAGTTCGGCGTTTTTCCTGTCATCCGCGGTTACCTATTCAAACGAGGCCAAAATTGGGATACTGGAAGTGAACCGGGACACCATCATCCGGTTCGGGGCCGTGCACGAGCAGACTGCCCGGGAGATGGCGGAAAATGCAAAACGAATTGCCGGCGCCGATTACGGCATATCCACCTCCGGCATTGCCGGTCCTTCGGGCGGTACTGTGGAAAAGCCGGTGGGCACTGTCTGTGTCGGGGTTGCCGGTCCAACCGGATCTGCCGCCCGAAGATTCTGCCTCGATTATAAAGACCGTCGCAGAAACAAGCGCATGTTCGCCCACCTGGCGCTGAACATGCTGCGAAAAGAGCTTGT
>CAYFVA010000175.1:0-3704 GCA_964346265.1 uncultured Desulfobacterales bacterium | reverse complement strand
ATGAGGGTGTCGATTTTTTCCTGGTCGTATGCACCGATGGCGCATGTGCCGGAATTAACGGACCGGCAGGCCAGATAGAGGTTCTGGCACACATGGCCTGCGTCCAGGAGGATCACCCGGTGGGCGGAAAGGTCATACCGCCATTCCGTGCGGTAGGGTATGCAGCTCCATACGAATGTGACCGCTCCGGATCCGGCGTATCTCTGACCGAAACAGGCCGTTGTGAGTTCCTCTTCCATGTTTTCCACCGGGGAGATGAACAGCAGTGCGTTTTCAAGCGGCAGAAACCGGTAGAGGCCGGGGGTAAGGTCCCTGGCGCGCATGACAAACAGATAGGTCTCAAAGCTGTGGCGGGCCCCGGCCGACGGGACTGTCCGCAGTGACGGATTTTTCCCGGAAGGGTCGCTGATTCCCTGGGTGGCCCACAACAAAAAGCCAAGTTCCTCCAGCGTGAGGCTTTTCGAGGAAAAGCGCCGCACACTTCTTCTTGCGGAAATGGCGGAGACCACATCCACACTCGCGATTCTGCGTTCCCACTGTTTCCGGGAGGGGAGCGGAATGACCCTGTCATCCGCGGCATACGGTTTCTGTATGGGAGGGACGGGAATGCCCCGGTTCTGGTCGGTTTTCCGGAAATCCACTGATTTGCGCAATGTGTCTTTCAGGAAAAAACGGTGTTCTTCTATTGAGTTCATTTTATACCTCCATTGATGTGTCCGGGATCGGACAATGCGAAGCAGCAGAGAATCTGTCAGTCAATGCTGCCCGCTGCATTTTTACCGATTTTCCATCTCCAGGTATTCGGTAAGAATACTCTTCAAGGTCTCTGTGTATCCGGCATAAAAATGGTCGCAGCCGTCTATGATCTCAAGCCGGGCTTGTGGGTCCCATTGCGCCAGATATTGCCGGATGGCTTCCGGCGGTGCGATCGGGTCTTTCGAGCCGGTGATTACGAGATTTGCGGGCAGGCCGTGGGAAAGTCCGTCAAAGTTCAGGAATTCAACCGGCGGAGATATCATGATATGATCCTCGGCTTTAAAAAGATTTTCTGCCAGGCCCTTTGCGTTGACCCACGCACCAAAGGAGTAGCCCACAAGAAAAATCCGGGTCATCCCCTGTTTCCGGAGAAAGGAAAGGGCCGCTGCCGTGTCAGCCTGCTCGCCTTGTCCTTCGTCGAACATGCCGGTGCTTTGCCCGGTTCCCCTGAAATTGAACCGGAGGGTGGAAAAGCCTTTTTCCCGGAACGCTTCGGCTGCAACCGTCACCACGGGATTGTCCATATTGCCGCCGTAAAGGGGATGGGGGTGGGTCACCACCACCGCCTTTTCATTCGATCCTCTTTCAAAGCGTCCTTCAAGGCTCAAAGGGGCTGATTTTATCTGAATTTTTTCTTGCATATTCATATTGTATTGAAAGGTTGCGTCTCCGTCAAGATTCAAGTGTGACAAACAAAATTACTCCGTATCGAAACACTGTTGAAACCATTCCAGGGTCATTTTCTCGAAAATCCTCTGGTGCCCGGCATCGGAAAACCGGTGGTCGGCATTTTCCAGAATATAGAGTTTTTTGGGATTTCCTGCTGCTTCATAAATGGTACGGGCGTTTTCCACCGGCACCACATCATCCCGGTCTCCGTGGAGGATAAGGATGTGGTTTGCATGCCCGGCCTCGGATATCAGGTCGAAGTCGAGATTCTTTTTGAAAAAATCCATGGAAAGGGCCGGGCGGTGTTCATCCGCCAGTGTCGGGACCACGCTGATGGTGCGGCTCTGGATCGGGGCGGCACAGATCACGGCGCCGTACAGGGGGGTGTCTTTCTTTTCAATCGCTTCCCATGCCTTTATGCAGGTGGCACCGCCCAGGCTGCTGCCGAACAGGGCGGTTCTGCTGAAATCGATACCGAGCGTCATCAGGTGCTGTACGGCGGCTTTAAGATCGGCAGCCCGTTTTTCAACCGAGGTTTCCTCGACAAACTCTCCCTGGCTCTGTCCGCAGCCCCGGTGATCGAACCGGAAAAAAGCGATGCCGTGTTCCGGCAGGATCATGGACAACCGGATCTGCTTGGCGGAATCCTTTGATCCTTCCAGGCCGTGGGACCCCACCACCAGGGGCGGATCCGGTCTTTCCGGCAGATGAAGTATCCCGCTCAGCAGGCGGTTTTCACACTGGAACCGTATTTCTTTTATAAAGGGTTTCATACCTGTACTTTCTGCCTGAAAACTGGTAAAATGGCAAGCTTTTTACGAACTCGGACCTAAAGAAAGGGGATGGCACTGAAAAAGAGAAAAACATACGAGCTTGAGATCATCGATCTGGCTTTCGGCGGAAGGGGCATCGCAAAGCCGGACGGGTTCCCGGTGTTTGTGGACAGAGGACTCCCGGGGGATGTGGTGGTGGCCAAAATCAGCAAAAAGAAGAAAAATTATGCCGAAGCAAAACTTGTCAAGTTCATCGAGAAGTCAAACCTGAGGAAAAATGCGCTTTGCCGGTATTCCGGATACTGCGGGGGATGCAAGTGGCAGGAACTTCCCTATGAAATCCAGCTGGAATACAAAAAGAATCATGTGGCCGAATCCCTGAAGCATATCGGCCGGCTTGCCGATGTCCCGGTCAACGATACGGTTCCTTCGGCAAAGGTATTCGGGTTCAGGAATAAAATGGAATTTTCCTGTTCGGAAAGCCGCTGGCTGATGCCGGACGAACTGGCCGACCCGGATGCTGTAAAAGGATTCGGTATCGGTCTGCATGCGCCCGGTACCTTCGATCGGGTGATCGACATCGAACAGTGCCTGATCCAGCCGGACATGGGCAACGAGATCCTTGCCCATGTCCGGCGGTTCATAGCGGAATCCGGCGTTCCCGTGTACGGGCTCCGATCCCACGAGGGGTTCTGGCGGTTTCTGATGCTGCGGCATTCGGCGGCGTTTGACCAATGGATGGTGAATATTGTCACTTCAGAGGAGGATCCGCCTCTTTTGACAAAACTTGCCGGAGAGCTCACCGAAAGATTCCCCCGGATTCAATCGGTGGTGAACAATGTGACCTCGAAAAAAGCCGGCATCGCAGTGGGAGACTTTGAAACGGTTCTTGCCAAAGAGCGGTGCATTCTGGAAAAACTCGGGCCGTATACCTTCGAGATTTCATCCAATTCATTTTTTCAGACCAACACGCGGGCGGCGGAAACCCTGTATTCCATTGTTTCCGATTATGCGGCCTTGACCGGCACCGAGCGGGTGGTGGATCTGTATTCCGGCACCGGCACCATCCCCATATGGCTTTCCGGCCGGGCCGAAAGCGTTCTGGGCATAGAGATCGTGGAAAGTGCGGTACAGGACGCACGGAATAATGCCCGGATTAACGAAGTGGAAAATGTCGGGTTCGTGACCGGGGATATCCTGGAGGCGCTCCCAAAGATCAAAGGCGATGTGGATGTGATGATCATCGATCCGCCCCGGGCGGGCATGCACAAAAACGTTGTGGCCGGTGTGCTGAAAACCGGACCGGACCGGATCGTGTATGTGTCCTGCAATCCGGCCACCCTTGCAAGGGATCTTGAAATGCTGGCAGCGCAGTATACCGTGAAAGAGGTGACCCCGGTGGACATGTTTCCCCACACCTTTCACATCGAATCGGTGGCGCTGCTGGAAAAACGGTAATCATTACGGGTTGCTTTTCGGCATTGGTTTTCTTATGCGGAACCATCC
>CAYFVA010000174.1:0-5079 GCA_964346265.1 uncultured Desulfobacterales bacterium | reverse complement strand
TCATCTTGAATTTTATTGAAAAATGAGCTACTCTACCCCTCTTGTAACCCTTACTGGTTGGTCCGGTACAAATGTTTTATCAATTCCACATTAACAGGAAAGATGCGCTCAATGGATGAAAGTACAAGCAAAATTATTCAAGCCCGGAAAGAAAAAATCGAATCTCTGAAACAGGAAGGCGTGGCCCTGTATCCCAATGATTTTAAAGTGTCCCATACCATCGGCAGTCTGAAGCATCAAATTGAAACTGCGCCTGAGACCCTTGGAGAAAACGGGGAATCCTTTGCCGTGGCGGGCAGGATCATGGCCGTCAATAAAATGGGGAAATCCTCTTTTGTCCGGTTCAAAGACGGAACCGGCCAGATCCAGGCGTATATCAAACAGAACTATGTGGGCGAAGAGACGTATGCGGTTTTTAAAAAACTCGATATCGGGGATTTTGTTGGTATAGAAGGCCCGCTTTTTCAGACCCGTACCGGGGAGTGGACGGTTGTCGCCAAACAATTCAGGCTGCTGTCCAAGTCCGTAAGGCCCTTGCCTGAAAAGTTCCACGGTATAAAAGATCCTGAAAAACGGTACAGAAACCGGTATCTCGATCTTGTGATGAACGATGAAACCAAAGAGATTTTTCTCAAAAGAAGCAGAACCGTCAGTGCCATGCGGACATTTCTGGAGGATGAAGGGTTTATCGAGGTGGAAACTCCGATGATGCAGCCCATAGCAGGGGGAGCCGAGGCAACCCCTTTCAAAACATGGCACAATGCACTTTCCATGGAATTGTTTCTGCGCATCGCTCCTGAGTTGTATCTGAAAAGACTTGTGGTCGGCGGATTCGACAGGGTATTTGAAATCAATCGTAATTTCAGGAATGAAGGGGTGTCCACAAGGCACAACCCCGAATTCACCATGGTGGAATTCTACCAGGCGTATGCGGATTACGAGGATATGATGAACCTGACCGAGCGGATGTTTTCATACATCGTAAAGAAGGTAACAGGCTCCGAAACCATCGATTACCAGGGGCACTCCATCAGTTTTGCCGGAAAGTGGCCGAGAATTTCCATGACGGACTCCCTGGTGCAAATCGGCGGGCTTTCACCAAAGATTCTTCATGATACGGAAAAGCTTCTTGCGTTCGCAGAAGAACGGAATATCGAGATCACCAAAAAAGAACGGCACGGCAAAATACTGACCAAGCTTTTTGATATTCTGGTGGAACCCGAACTCATTCAGCCCACTTTTATTACCGGTTACCCGGTGGAAGTCTCTCCGCTTTCAAGGAAAAACGACAAAGATCCATCCATAACCGACCGTTTTGAACTTTTTATAGCCGGCCGGGAGATCGCAAACGGGTTTTCGGAAATCAATGACCCCGAGGATCAGTATGAAAGGTTTGCCCAGCAGGTCCGCCAGAAAGATGAAGGAAATGAAGAGGCCCACACAATGGACTCTGATTATATAGAAGCGCTGGAATACGGCATGCCCCCCACCGGCGGAGAAGGAATCGGAATCGACCGGCTTGTCATGCTGCTCACGGATTCGGATTCGATCAGAGAAGTGATTCTGTTTCCCCACATGAGAAAGCAAAATTAATTGATGTCGTTCGAATTTTTTCTTGCAAGGAGGTACCTGAAGGCGAAACGGAAAGAGGGGTTCATCTCTCTGATCACCTTTCTTTCAGTGGCCGGCGTGGCTGTCGGCGTCATGGCGCTTGTAATCGTCATATCCGTCATGAGCGGGGCGGAAACGAATTTCAGAGAGAAAATCCTGGGACTTGAACCCCATATCCTCGTGATGAACTATTCGGGAAAGTTTGATCAATACAACAGTATGAAAAGCAGGATCGACTCCCTGGATCAAGTAAAAAACGTTTCTCCTCTTGTGTTTTCCCAGGCAATGATTCGTTCCGGAAAAAATTTTTCAGGGGTCATGCTGCGGGGCATTGATCCTGAAAGTAAAATCCGGCTGATTCACGGATTCAGCCCATCGGAACTTGAACCGGCTCTCCGTAAAGGAAGTCCCGGATCCACCGCCCCCGGAATCATACTCGGCAGAGAGCTCGCCCGAAAAATCGGTGTGGATAAAGGAGACGCCGTTATCCTTGTCAGCCCTTCCGGCATTGCTTCTCCGATCGGCCATGTTCCCTCCATGCACCGGTTTACAGTAACCGGTACTTTCAGTTCGGGAATGTATGAATATGACAGTGCCATCGCTTATGTTCATATTGACGAGGCCTTACGGCATGGAGGGGGGGAGGGGGTTTCCGCCCTGGGGATCTGGATCGATGATGTGTTCAAGGTAAAATCTTTTGTGAAAAACAATTTGTCTTTTCTTGATCCGCCTTTCTATGTTAATGACTGGATGGACATTAACAAGAGCCTTTTTTCCGCCCTGAAGCTGGAAAAAACGGCCATGTTCATTATATTGACACTGATCATCCTGGTGGCGGCGTTTAATATTGCAAGCGCCCTGATCATGATGGTGATGGAAAAGACAAGGGACATTGCGGTGCTCAAGGCAATGGGAGCGACAAACAGAGCAATAAGAAAGATTTTCATGATAAAGGGAATGATCATCGGCATAGCCGGCACGGCTTTGGGCTCTTTTCTCGGGGTCGGGGCCTGTATGCTTCTCTCCCGTTACAAATTCATTCATCTTCCTGAAGCCTATCCTTTCTCCACGCTTCCGGTACAGCTCAATGTCCTGGACGTGCTGATCATTGCCGCAAGCGCCCTGTTGATCTGTTTTGTTTCCACTATTTACCCTGCGGTGAAAGCATCGAAAATGAACCCGGTGGAGGCTCTGAGATATGGATGATCCTTCTGACAATCTGCTCTCTCTAAAGGCCGTTTCAAAGGGCTTTCACACCAAAACGGAAAAAATCAATATTCTGGACTCTGCGCAGCTCACCGTGAAAAAGGGAGAAACCATGGCGGTTGTCGGGGCTTCCGGCATCGGCAAATCCACCCTGCTGAACCTCATCGGTACCATTGACCGGCCGGATGCAGGACAGATTTATTTTGAGGACAATGACATTCTCGCCATGAATGACGAGAAGCTCGCTTCTTTCAGAAACGCAAAAGTCGGGTTTGTTTTTCAGTTTCATCACCTGCTTTCAGGATTGACCGCATTTGAAAATGTCATGATGCCCTGTATGATCGGCCGGAAAAACAGCAAGAGCATAGAAGAACCGGTTTGCGGCATTCTCGAGCGGGTGGGGCTGGAAAAACGGATGTATCACAGGGTGGAAGAGCTTTCCGGTGGAGAACAGCAGCGCGTTGCCCTTGCAAGAGCGCTTGTGAACAGGCCTGACATACTGCTGGCGGATGAGCCCACCGGTAATCTGGACCGGGAAAACAGCCGTGCGGTTCATGAGCTGATGAAACAGCTGAACAAGGAAATGCGGATGACGGTTGTTGTGGTGACACACAACAATGAACTTGCGGATTTGATGGATAGAAAGGTAAGTATTGTCGACGGCGGGATCGTTCCTGCCACCTCTTTTAAACACCAAATAGAATAGGGCGCTGCCAATGGGTATCAAAGGTTTGAAACATATCGTTCTCCTGGTTGCTTTTCTGATGATTCTTGTACCGGCATCCGCCGGAGCGGATAACAATATCAAGGTCGGGGTTTTCCCCTTTTCCGCGCATACGGATAAAAAGATGGAGTACCTGCAGGAAAAAATCCCGCTTATGGTAATCGACCATTTGAAAAAAGAGGGGGCTGACGCTTTTTATATTGATGATCCGTCTGTGACGCTGGATACGGATATGGGAGAACTCAAAAAGGCGGGGATTAAATACGGCGCCGATTACCTGGTGTGTGGCGGCATATTTTCCGCAGGCGGCAGTATCAGTATTGATTCCCGGATGATCAGTGTGTACGAGGATACCGTTGCGGGAACCTATTACAGTGAAGCAAAGGGAATTGAGAATCTGCCGGGCGCCTCCAAAGAGCTTGCAAAAAAACTGACCAGTGAAATTTTCCGGAAGAAAATCATATTATCGATTGAAGTAGAAGGCAACAAGCGTATTGAAAGTGATGCCATACGCCGAACCATTGACACCCGGGTCCAGGATATTGTAAACAGTGAACGCCTTTCCGGGGATCTGCGCAGAATCTACAAAATGGGCTACTTCGAGGACGTCCGGGTGGTTCAGGAAAAGCTGGATACCGGGGTAAAAATCATTTTTAAAGTGAAAGAAAAACCTTCGGTCAGAAAGATTCTGTTTGAAAAAAATCATGTGTATGACGATGAAAAACTCAGAGAAGCCATCCACACCAGTACGGGATCCATTTTAAATATTTTCAAAATCAAGGAAGATGTCAAGCGCATCGAGCAGTTATACAAAACCAAGAATTACCACAATTGCGAGACTTCCTATAAAGTGGAACCATTAAAACACAATCAGGCGGACATTGTTTTTCAAATTGATGAAGGGGAAAAGCTCAAAATTGAAAATATTTCTTTTGAAGGAAATCAGCACTTTACGGACAAAGACCTGAAAAAGAGAATGAAAATCAAGCAAAAAGGGTTCTTCCACTGGATCACTTCTTCAGGCGACCTGGACCGGAACGAGCTTGAAAGGGATGTCATTCGGATTGAATCCTATTATAAAAATAACGGATTTATTGATGCCAAGGTTTCCGAGCCTGAAATTGAATTTAAAGAAGAGAGTATTTCCATTGCTTTCGAGGTGAAAGAGGGGACCCGGTTCAAGATCGGAACGATTGATTTTTCAGGGGACCTGATCTTCCCCGAGTCCGAAATCAGGGAGAAAGTTGAACTGGAGGAGTCCGGACATTACAATCGGGAACTGATCCGCCAGGGAGTTTTTGATCTCACTGACGCGTATGCCAACAAGGGATATGCCAATGCCGATATTTCCCCGGCAGTGGACAAGGATCCGGAAAAGGGGATTGTGGATGTTACACTGGTAATTGAAAAGGGTTCTCCGGTGTATTTTGAAAGAATCATGATCAGCGGAAATACCAAAACCCGGGACAAAGTGATCCGCCGGCAGCTGAAGGTTTATGAAAAAGGACTTTACAGCAAAAAGGACATCCAGCGGAGCA
>CAYFVA010000173.1:0-5110 GCA_964346265.1 uncultured Desulfobacterales bacterium | reverse complement strand
AAATCAAAGGCATCCTGTTCACCATGTTTGACAAGCGCACCAACCTTGCCAACAACGTGGTGGATGATGCGGAAAAATACTTTAAAAACCTGGTGTTCAACACCCGGATCCCCAGAAACATCAAACTCGGCGAAGCACCCAGCTTTGGCATGTCCGTGATTACCTACGACCGGGCATCCAAAGGGTCAAAAAGCTACCTGGAATTTGCAAGGGAATTTCTTGAACGATGAAAAAACAGAAACAAAACCGGACCGGTCTTGGAAAAGGCGTCTCCGCTTTGATCCCGGACATTGAAAACAGGGGAGACTTTTCGGACAATTTCTTCATGTGCCCCATCGGGGACATTCAACCCAACCGGTACCAGCCCCGGACGGAATTTGCAACGGAAGAGCTGGAAAACCTCAAGGAGTCCATCAGCGAACAGGGTGTAATCCAGCCCCTTCTGGTGAGAAGCCTGGAAGACAGTTACGAACTCATTGCAGGTGAACGCCGCCTGCGGGCGGCCAAAGAAACCTCTTTGAGTCATGTACCGGTATTCATCAAAGATCTTACCGACGAACAGATGCTGGAAGTTTCCATCATCGAAAATGTCCAGCGCCAGGACCTCAACCCCCTTGAAGAGGCGGAGGCCTATTACAGACTGATCAACGAATTCAACTACACCCAGGAAACCGTTTCAAAAAAAATCGGTAAGAACCGCTCCACCATTGCCAATTTCCTTCGGCTCAGATCTCTTCCCGAACCGGTCAAACAGAGCCTGCTTGCCGGAGAAATCAGCACGGGGCATGCAAGAGCCATTCTCGGGGCGAAAGATGAATCACAGCAAATCCAGGTTTTGGAAACCGTCAGGGCGAAAAATCTTTCGGTCCGGCAGACGGAAAAACTGATCAACAGCCTCAAAAAAGGACCGGCCGAACCGGCCGACAACAACCCCACCGCGGAAGAGCTTTTCCTGGACCGCCTGGCCGGAGAACTCACTGAAACGCTCAACTTTCAAGTCAACATCCGGAAAAAAGGAAAAGGCGGGAAGGTGGAGATCCGGTTTAAAAACGGTGAAGAACTTGAAAGCATTGTGAACTCTATCAACAGCAGACAATGAAAATCACCGTGGCAAAAACAGCCGGATTCTGCATGGGTGTCCGGCGGGCGGTGGACAAGGTTCTGGATGCCGCCATCTCGGCAGACGGCCCCATCCATACCTACGGTCCCCTGATTCACAACCCCCAGGTCCTGGAAATGCTCGAAGAAAAAGGAATCAGGCGACTCGACCATATACCGGACACGGGTGAGGGCACCGTGCTCATCCGCGCCCACGGGGTTCCGCCCCGGGATGAAACCGCACTCCGAAAGGCAGGGTTCGACATTATTAACGCGACCTGTCCCCGGGTAATCAAAGTCCAGTCCATCATCAGAAAACATGCGGAAAACGGATACGGCGTCATCATCGTCGGGGACAAAAATCATCCCGAGGTGACAGGGCTTCTGGGATATGCCGGAGAAAAAGGCTGTACGGTCTCGCATCCGGAGGAGCTGGAACAACTTCCCGTGTTTGACAACGCCGTAATCGTCGCCCAGACCACACAGGACACATCGTTTTTCCGCACCATCAAGGATCGGGTGAGAACCCTTTACCCCCACTACAAAATTTTCGACACCATATGCGACTCCACAGAAAAGCGTCAGGCGGAAATCCGGGAAATAGCGGAAAACCATGAAGCCATTGTCGTGGTCGGGGGAAAAGACAGCGGCAACACAAAACGGCTCTCTGAAATCGCCCGGAATACCGGAAAGCCCTGCGCCCATATCGAGGAACCGGAAGAACTTGACCGGTCGTTCCTTTCAAATACCCAAACCATTGCCCTGACCGCAGGGGCCTCCACCCCCAACTGGATTATCAGCAAGACATGCAGGGAGATTGAAAAAAAAGCGTCGAACAAAGGAACCGGTTCCAAGTGGGCGGCCGCCGCCCGGGACTTCCTTTTGCATACCAACATCATTCTTGCTGCAGGGGCCGGCTGCCTTACCTATGCCGCGGCCCGGCTGCAGAACCTTGAACATTTCTTTTATCATGTCCAGATCGCCGTTTTTTACGTGTTATCCATGCAGATTCTAAACAACCTTTTGACCATTGCATCAGACACGTACAACAATCCGGACCGGGCGGCCCTGTACCGGAAAAACTTTTTCTTGTTCAGCGTACTTGCCGTCTTATCCGGGACAGCAGGCCTTTACCTGGCTTTTTTGGAAGGACCGGTCTGCTTCGGCATTCTGCTTGTCATGAGCATTCTGGGCCTTTCCTACAACCTGCCCCTTTATCCCGGCCATTTTGGCCGACTGCGAATCCGCCGAATCAAGGATATTCCCGGTTCCAAAACGATTCTGATTGCTGTTGCCTGGGGAATCGTCACCTCGACCCTTCCGGCGGTCACCAACCGGGCGGATGTCGGCCCCGCCTTATGTGCCTTTTTGTTCGTCACGGGTCTTGTTTTTGCCAGAACGGCTCTTTTCGACGTCATCGGCATACAGGGAGACCGGATCAACGGCAAAGAAACACTGCCGATTCTGATCGGGGAGAAACAAAGCATGAAAAGGATCAAACAGATACTGGTACTGATCACCCTGCTGATCATTGGATCGTCGATTTCAGGGGTGACAATCCCCGGAGGGTTCTCATTTGCCATCCTGCCCGCTTTGATGATATACTTCACCCGGCGCATTGAACGACAGACCATCGGAACCGGATCGAACCTGAGTGTCCTGATGGAGAGTCACTTCATTATTGCCGGTGGTATCGCCCTGATGGTATAGTGCAGAAACGAAAAACGGAGCGCGTATGGCAGATGATAATCAGAAGTCCCGAAAAATGCCGTTTTTGGGACAAATGGCCCTCAAAAAAGGTCTGATCACTCAAAAAGAACTGGATGAAGCCGTTTCCGCCTGCAAAGAGGCGGAAGACCCGGAGTCCGCTCTCCGAAACTATTTTGCATCCGAAAATATCATCTCCCCGGAAAACATCAAACGCCTGGCTCTGGCCACCAAAGCTTTTGAACTGAGACAGAAGGATGTCAAGTTCGGCACCATTGCAGTGCACAAAGGATATATCTCCAGAAACGTTCTTGAATTGGTCCTTGAAGAACAGAAACAGCAATTCCGCCGGAAAAAGGAACCCAGACTCATCGGAGACATGCTGGTGGACGCCGGCATCATCTCCATAAAACAGCGGGACCGGATCCTGAAAAAACAGAACCGGATGATCAAGGAAATCAAAAAAACCCAAAAAGCTGAAAAGAACGTCTCCGGGCCGGCGCCCGCCGACCGGGAAACCGTCGGGGCCGAAAGCGGTAAGGAGAAAGAAAACAAGGCGGAAGAAGCGACAAACGACAACACAAAAACACGCACCACCGAACCGGTGGCCTTGCGCAACGGCATCGAGCTTATGATCTCCGAAAACGGAATGGAGGCCTATTTAACCAAAACAGACGAATTTGACGACACGGTAACAGGGGAAGAGATTACTGAGTCCCTTGAAGAACACTTCATCATCTATGGCATTGTGGGAGAAGACCTGATCAAAGGATTTACCCAGTCCAGGGGATTCAAGAAAAAAGGATTTCTGGCTGCCAAGGGGACGGCGCCGGTCCAAGGGCGGGATGCTGCAATCGAGTACTTTTTTGACACGGACCACCTCAAGGCCGGAAATATTGATGAAGAAGGCAATATCGATTTCAAAGACCGCGGGGAAATTCCCCAGGTAAACAAGGAGACGGTTCTGGCGGAAAAGACCCCCATGAAGGAATCTGCCAACGGCATCAATATTTACGGAGAAGAAATCAGTGTTCGCCCGGCCGTGGACGTCAAATTCAAATACGGAAAAGGGGCGAAACTCTCGGAAGACGGGTTGAAAGTGCTGGCCGCGGTAAAAGGCTTCCCACGGCTCTCCTGGGCCGGAGCCGTTTCCGTGGATGAAGAGTATACGATAAATAGTGATGTGGATTACCAGACCGGCCATATTGACTACAAAGGCCACATCAATATTAAAGGCTGCATCAAAAGCGGTTTCCGGGTCACCGGCCACGACATCCGGGCCGAAGAGATCGAAGGCGGTATCGTCCACGCAGAAGGCAATCTCACGATTTCCGGCGGCGTCAACGAAGCCCGGATCTATGCAAGGGGCAACGTCCAGGCCAACTTCATACACAAATCCAACATTTCCTGCCTGGGCACCGTGACTGTGGCAAAAGAAATCGTGGACTCCAAAATTGCAAATTCAGGCAGCTGCCTGATCAAACAGGGCAAAATCATCTCCTCCGGCATCGCATCCAAAATGGGGGTTGCGGCCGGGAACATCGGCACGGACATGTCAGGGCCGAGCACCATTACAACCGGCAGGGACGTGTTTATTGAAAATGAAACCGAAACGATCAAAAACAGGATCGGAAAAATCAATGAGCGCATAAATGAACTGAAGACCCAAAAGAGCGACATTGAAACCGAATACAAAAAACTTCAGCAGGAAGCCACCAACCTGGCCCATTATCAGGACCGGGCACAACTTGAACAGCGGGATACCGTCTCCCAGATCACATCCATGTCCAACGACCTGACAAAGGTGGAAAAGCTAAAGGATTTAAAAGCCTACCTGCAAAAGCTCAAATCCGAAGAAAAAATCACGGAAAACAAACTCACCGAGTGCTTTGACCGGATCGATGAACTGGAAGCGGAAATCGAAAAAATCGACAAGTCCATCAACCAGCTTGCAGAGCAGAAAGAGGCCCAGGCTGAAGAGAGAAAGAACCTGGCCGAATGGAGCAAGGCCAACCCCGGAAAAGCCGCCATAAAAGTCCTTCAGACCCTCCAGGCGGAAACCCGGGTCTGTGGAAAACATTCGGAAAAACGGGTGGACGAGAAAGCCAGGAACGTCACCATAAAAGAACTGGCGTATACGGATTCAAGCGGGGCTGAACCCTCCTATGAAATGAAGATCGTTCCCAACAGATGATGGTTTACCGATCTTGTTGCATCAGCTTTTCGATTTTGGCGTCTTTTTCCGCCCAAAGCCGGTTCAGCCTTTCACAAAACTTTTTCTTGAAAACCGGATCCGTGAAATAAT
>CAYFVA010000172.1:0-5197 GCA_964346265.1 uncultured Desulfobacterales bacterium | reverse complement strand
CGGCGTATCAAAAAGGCCGGAGCTTCTCTTGACCGCACAGAATTCCCCGCACATGGTGCATACTTCTTCTTGTTCCGGCATGGACGCCTTTCGGAAGGAACGGGCTTTTTCCGGATCCATGGCGCACCGGAACTGGTTTTCCCAGTCCAGTTCCTTTCTGTGACGCCCCATTTCATGGTCGATTTTTTCAGCACCCGGCAGCCCCCTGGCAATGTCCGCGGCATGGGCGGCGATCCGGGATGCCATGATACCTTCCTTGACATCGGAGGCTTCCGGCAGCCGGAGGTGTTCGGCCGGGGTGACATAGCAGAGAAAATCCGCCCCGTGCATGGCTGCCACCGCGCCCCCGATGGCCGAGGTGATGTGGTCGTATCCGGGAGCGATGTCCGTCACAAGCGGCCCCAGCACGTAAAACGGGGCGTTGTGGCAGAGTTTCTTCTGCAGCTTTATATTCATTTCGATTTCGTGTAACGGAACATGGCCCGGCCCCTCGATGATCACCTGTACCCCTCTTTCCCACGCCGCCTTTGTCAGCCGTCCCAGCATGATCAACTCATGGAACTGGGCGGCGTCGGACGCGTCCTTCAGCGCCCCCGGCCTCAGCCCGTCCCCCAGACTGATGCAGACATCGTGTGCAAGGCAGATGTCCAGAAGTCTGTCAAAGTATTCAAAAAACGGGTTTTCCCGCTCGTTTTTCACCATCCATTCGGCCAGGATGGACCCGCCTCTGCTCACGATACCGGCAATCCGCCGGTTCGCCTCCAGTGTTTCCAGGCAGTCCGAGGTCAGTCCTGCATGGATGGTCACGAAATCCACTCCGTCTGCTGCATGGATCTCTACCGTTTCGAACCATTCGTCCAGGGTGATGTCTTTGACCTCCTTTCCGGTGCGGGTCAGGGTGTCGTAGATGGGCACGGTTCCGATGACAAGGGGCGAAGTTTTGACAAGGTGTTTTCTGAACCGTCTTGTGTCGCCTGAAACGCTCAGGTCCATGAGGGCATCCGCCTTGTACTGCTGCGCAAGCTGTGCCTTTTCCGTTTCCGACTCAAACGAGCCTTTGTCCGCTGAAATTCCGAGATTCACGTTCACTTTTGTTTTCATCCCGGCACCGATCCCTTTTGCCGAAAGACCTTCGTGGTTGCGGTTTGCCGGAACGGCAATGCGCCCTTCTGCGATTCCGTGTAAAAGATCGGCTTCGGATATGGGTTCCTCGGCTAGAATCTGTTTCATCTGCGGGGTGAGGATTCCTTTTGAGGCCGCATCCATCTGGGTGGTATATTCTTGCATTATGTGTTCTCCTTCGTAGTAATCGACCGGAAATGGCCGTTTATAAGAAACAGCAGATTCACAGCCCACAATGGCCGGTCTGTCATGAACGAGATCGTAACCTGTATCTTGTCTCCTGTATCTTGTCTCCTGTCTCTTGTTTCAAGTCTCCAGTCTCCAGTTTCTTGTCAAAATGGTTCTGATTTGTCTGATCGTTTCTTCTATGTCGTCGGCCCCGGTGATTTCCGTAACAAGACAGACGGTGCGGGCGCCCCGGCTGACCACTTCTTTGAGGTTGTGACGTTTGATGCCGCCGATGGCCACAAACGGAATTTCAATGTTTTCGGCTGCATATTCCAGGTAGGAAAGCCCGACCGGGGCGCACACATCCTCTTTGGTCCGGGTGGCGAAGATCGGTCCGACACCGATGTAATCCGCTCCCTGCAGGACCGCTTTCCCTGCCTGGTCCGGAGAATGGGTGGAAATGCCCACCATAAGATCGGGGGCAAGTTGTTTGAGTACCGGGACGGGCAGGTCATCCTGGCCCGAGTGGACGCCGTCTGCCCCGACTGCCAGGGCAATGTCCGCAAAGTCGTTCACCACAAAGCAGACACCGGCATCCCGGGTGATGGCACGGATTTCCCGGCATTCTTCATACATCTGTTCCCTGGTTTTGCAATCGAGCTTTTCCCGGTACTGGATCACGTTGATACCTGCATTCACCATTTTTTGAGCCACCCGGGCATTGGTCCGGCCGCAGGAAAACTGTTCACCCAGGATCCCGTATATCCCCTGGGGAAGTTGTTTTCTGAAAAATCCGAGCATCCGTTTTTCAAGGGTGTACACGGAAAACCGGTGTGCCTCCATTTCCTTGGCTTTCGGGTACTCGTCCTTTACCTTGAGGAGTTCCTCAATTGATCTCATTGATTCCTGGATTCGCTTGAAATTGGCGGCACAAGCGTCTTCAACAGAGACTCTCTGATCATCCCGGCTGGTTTCGGATATGGTTTTTCCCACATCAAGTTCCGCATCCCGATGCCGGATCAGCAGGGTTTCCCGTCCCCTGAACAGATCCCGGACCTTGTGCCGCAAGCGTCGAAGCTGAAGTGTAAGATCGGTGTCGTCAAGGCGCAGGCGGGCCGTGTCCTCGAGGAATCTCAAGCCTTCCGACGCCCGGTTGATGCAGGCGTCCATCATTCTGTTTTCTTTCATGTCTCCTCCGGTGAATCCAGGTTGTATGTCCGGATGATGATGTCGGCCATCAAAAGGGATATCATCAACACTTTTCGGGGGGAAATTCGGCATTCCGCCGCATCCGACTCAAAATCGCCCACGATATGGCAGTTCCCGATCTTTCTTGTACGGATGCCGGCAAGAGTTGCCCCGGCAATGCCCGAGGCTGACACCACGTGAAGACCTGAAGCAGTTATGGTTTCCACGAACATCCGTTTGTCCGACAGGGTATCCATGCCTTCCACCACGCAGGAGCAGTCATCAAACAGGGAAACGGCGCAGGAACGGTCGATTTTTTTCTCTATGCATTCCACCTTCAGATCCGGGTTGATGCGGGCCAGGTTATTTTTGAGCATCCGGGTTTTACGTCCTCCCACCTGGTCCGGGAAGTAGTACTGCCGGTCCAGGTTCGAAGCGTCCACCCGGTCAAAGTCCGCGATTTTGAGACTTCCCGCCCCGGCCCGGGCCAGGAGGGCCGCCACGTTGGACCCGATCCCGCCGATACCGGCTATGCCGATCCGGGTCAAGACGACACCTGAATGGGTTCCCAGTCCTTGAACACGGGCTGGTACCCGTTTTGCCGGATCATTTCCTCTACCTGGTCCACGCTTCTTGTGTCGGTGATTTCAAACTGGGGGATTTCGCTCCTTTCCTGTTCCGCGTATCCGCCCACTTCGGTTTTCGATCCCGCAGACAGTCGGGTGGCGCCCAAGTGAACCAGCCGGTCCCGCAAAAAGGGGGCCTCCCGGGTGGAAACCGTGATTCCGGCCCTGGGAAGGAACAGACGCAGAGCGGTCATGAACTGGACCAGGGTCCTGTCATCCAGCGGGTGATCCGGGGCCGTGCATCCGGCCGCCTTTCTCATCCTGGGAAGGGAGACCGAGATCTCCACGGACGGATATTCGGTTTCAAGGTATCCGGCATGGAGACCTGTGAAAAAGACCTCCTTTCGGACCGGTGCAAGTCCGAAAAGCGCGCCGATATTGACCGAGCGGAATCCGGCCCTGCAAGCGCGCTCCGGGGTGGCAAGCCGGTATGGATAGTCCGCTTTTCTGCCGCCCGGGTGCACCTTTTGGTAGATTTTCCGGTCATATACCTCCTGGTACACGGTGAGCGAGTCGGCCCCTGCCTGAACCAGGCGCCGGTAGTCCGATGTGTCCACGGGATACACTTCAAGGCCGGTGGAGGCAAAATGGCTCGAAAGGATTTCCACCGCCTCTTCGAGATAGGAGACGGGACTTTTGACCGGGTCTTCTCCGGTGAGCACCAGGATATGCCGGATTCCGGATTGTTTGATGATCCGTGCCTGGGTCTCGATCTCTTGGGCCGAAAGTTTTTTCCGTTCAAACCGGTTCTGTGTGTTAAATCCGCAGTAGGTACACCGGTTGGTGCAGAAATCCGAGATGTACAGCGGCGCAAAAAGCTGGATGATTCTTCCGAAATGCCGGATGGTCAATTCCCTTGCCTTTTGGGCCATTTCTTCGATATGATTTTCCGCCCTCGGGGAAATCAGGTGGAGAAAGTCCGCGACACCGGGCCTGTCCTTTTCAATGGACATGCGGACGTCATTGTCCGAGATCCTGCTGAAATACCCGTCAAAATCGAATGACTCGAATTCTTTTGCTCTATTGAGGAACGTCATGGCACTCGTCCAGAAATCCGGTAAGAGGAGAGGAGGCGCTTGCCCGGCCGAGGGTTTCCGGCATGCGGTTCAAATACGCTTTCCTGCCGGCCCGGACCGCCAGGGAAAACGCCTCTGCCATGCCGGCGGGATCGGCGCTTGTGGCAATGGCCGTGTTCACCAGCACGGCGTCGGCTCCCATTTCCATGGCTTCCGCCGCATGGGAGGGTCTGCCGATTCCGGCGTCCACCACCACCGGCACGCGGCTTGCCTCGATGATAATGCGGATCATTTCCTTGTTTTCAAGCCCGCGGTTGGAGCCGATGGGCGATCCCAACGGCATCACTGCGGCAGCTCCTGCATCTTCAAGCGCTTTTGCAGCGGACGGGTCCGGCGTCATGTAGGGCAGTGGAGTGAATCCGCGGTCTGCCAGCATGCGCGCGGCTTTCACGGTTTCTGCATTGTCCGGGAGAAGGTGGATCATGTCCCGGATCACCTCGATTTTGACAAGATCTCCGCAGCCTCCGGCCCGGGCGATTTCCGCGATCCGAACCGCTTCTTCAGCAGTTCTCGCCCCGGAAGTGTTGGGAAGAAGGGTCACGGTTTTGGGGATATAGTCAAGGATGTTGTCCTGTTTTCCCTCCCGGTCCACCCGTCTCAAGGCCACGGTGATCATTTCGGAGCCGCTTTTTTCAAGGACCTTCGGGATGTGGGAAGGGGATGAAAACTTTCCGGTTCCTGTAAAAAGCCTGCTTTGAAATTCCATGGGCCCGATTTTCAATGGATCCGCCATTTATCCACCTCCCACGAAACGCACCAGTTCGACGCGGTCTTCGTCTTTCAGGCAAAAATCGGCCCAGTTTTCTTTTTTCACGATTTCCCGGTTCACCTCGGCCACCACCGAGTCGGGATTTAATTCCTGTTGAACCACAAGCTGTTCAAGTGTGGAACACTCGGTTTGATACTGTTCTCCGTTTACCTTTACACGCATTCATTCCTCCTGCAGGGCGCACGTGTTGATCGACGGACCGTTCCGTCCGTTACGTCAAAACACCCCTGCGTTTTCTTTTAAGGTCC
>CAYFVA010000171.1:0-5240 GCA_964346265.1 uncultured Desulfobacterales bacterium | reverse complement strand
GTTACGGTAAAAATTGCTGCTTTTTTCATGATTTTCTCCTCTGTTTTGGTTACACTTTTCATACGAACCGAATGATCCGTCTATCACCTTCTGCAAAATGCATGCTAATTTCCGTGCCTGTTTGATTATTTTCTCCTTTATGAACTCTGGAAAACAAACAGCTTTTTTCCAACCGCTCCATTTTTCCGGCACTTTCTGTAAAAGCCGCATTTTTGTCCGATGACAGGGAAATACACGGAGCATGGTTTTGGATTTGACTTTACCGGATGTATACGGTAAAAGAGTGTAGTCAAAAAGATACAAGTACACGAATTGATACACATAGAGGACGGCAAATGAATACGGTCACCAATCCGGAAAAAAACAGCCCTGAAAAACTCAAAGAACAAGTTGATCTGTTTGTCCGGATTTTCGACAGCGTGCAGAACGGCATCATGATCACGGACGCACAAGGGTATGTCACCCACATGAATCGCCCCTACGGAGATTTTCTGGGAATTGATCCAGCCGAACAGATCGGCAGACACTGCACCGAAGTGGTGGAAAACACCCGGATGCATATTGTGGGCAGGACCGGAAAATCCGAAATCAACCACATCCAGACCATCAAGGGAATGAATATCGTGGTGCAGAGAATACCGGTCAAAAAAGATGACAGGGTCATTGCCGTTTTCGGCCGGGTGATGTTCAGCGATATCCGGGAATTTGCCAAACTGGCCCAAAAGCTCAGCCACCTGGAATCCAAGGTCAAACTCTATGAACAGGAGCTTTTGAACCTGCGGTCCACCCGGTACACTTTTGACAGCATCATCGGAAACACCCGGGCCATGACCGATCTGAAGGAAGAGGCATTACGGGCCACATCCAACAATTTTCCGGTCATGATCACAGGGGAGAGCGGAACCGGAAAAGAAGTATTTGCCCAGGCGATCCACCACTCCAGTTCAAGGAAAATCCATCCCTTTGTCCGTATCAACTGCGCCGCCATTCCCAAAAATCTGCTGGAGTCGGAGCTGTTCGGATATGAAAAAGGGGCTTTCACCGGTGCAGGCAAACAGGGAAAACCGGGCAAGTTTGAACTGGCGCACAGGGGAACCGTTTTTCTGGACGAGATTGGAGATTTGCCTGTTGATATGCAGCCCAAACTTCTCCGGGTAATCGAGGAAAAGGAATTTGAACGGATTGGAGGTACAAAGGTGGTGAAATCCGATTTCCGGGTCATTGCCGCCACAAACCGGAACCTTCAGGAGATGATCCGGGAAAACCAATTCCGGAGCGATCTTTTCTACCGGCTGAACGTCATTCCTCTTTATATCCCGCCCTTGAGAGAAAGGCGGGAAGACATTGGAGAAATGGCAGTTCATTTGACCCGAAAGCTTTGCAGAGAAACCGATTTCTGCGATGTCACCCTCAGTGAAAAAGCCCTGGAAATCCTGTCAAATTTCAACTGGCCCGGTAATGTCAGAGAACTGACCAATGTTCTGGAACGAACCCTTTCCAGGATCAACCGGAACGTTATTCAGCCCAAGGATCTGCCCTTTTATATCAAAAGCCGGTCAGAAAAAGAGACGAGAAACCATTCCGGATCCCTGAGATCCGTTACGCACGAAGCGGAAAAGCAGGCCCTGGAGGATGCCCTGGAAGCCAACGGATACAACAAGGCCAAGACCGCAAGATTCTTAGGGATTCACCGCACTCTTTTGTACAAAAAACTCAGGCGCTACGGCATTCCGCTATCCTCCGGATCATGACCCGTTGTCCGGTGTATCCTTGTACTGCTTTAACGCCCGCTCCGCTTCCTCACGGGTCTCGTAAAGGCTCGGGTCCAGATTCTTCTTCTCAAAGGCATCCTTCATTTTCATACGGTTGAAGGCACTGGTGGTATACCGGGTCACCGTTTGGTAGTAGGTATCCACCAGGTACTTGACCATGCCGGTGTACCGGTCAATGAGTTCCGGGTGAATGGTAAAGTTGTCATAATTGACAATGGTGTACACTCTTTTGTCCGCATCCGCCAGCGTGCTTTCGACCGCCTCCCGTATATTCTCTATTTCCTGAACGCTTTTTACGGAAAATCCCTCGAAATTGACAAAAAACAGATTGGTATCCCTGTCATACACCAGACGCTCTCCAAGGGAAAGCTCGATCAGCTCCTCGTCAATTCCCATGGGTCCCTCTTTGAATATCCTTTCGTCCATCAGGAATGGCGGGGTTTTCATCACCGGCTCAAATTCCATTTGGTCCAGAATATCCTTCTTGAGATCCACGCCCGGTGCAATCTCGACAAGTTCCATTCCGTTCTGCGTAAGTAGAAACACGCACCTTTCCGTGATATACAGGACCTTCCGCCCTTCCTTGACCGCAAGATTTCCGCTGAACGTGGTATGCTCCACCTGTTTGACAAACTTTCGGGTCCCGCCCTCGGTGTTGATACGGATTTTTCCCTCTGCAACTTCCACATCGAGACCGCCTGCGGTGAATGTGCCGACAAAGACCACTTTTTTGGCATTCTGGCTGATATTGATGAATCCGCCGGCCCCTGCAAGCTTCGGCCCGAACTTGCTGACGTTCAGGTTTCCCTTCTCATCCGCCTGTGCAAGGCCCAGAAACGCGATGTCCAGACCGCCTCCGTCATAAAAATCAAATTGAGACGGCTGGTCGATCAAAGCTTCGGTATTTGTGGCAGCCCCGAAATTAAGGCCGCCCGCCGGCAGACCGCCGATCACTCCGGGCTCCGCGGTCAGCGTCATGTAATCCAGGATTTTCTCTTCGTTGGCCACATTGGAAATCCCTTCGGGCATGCCGATGCCGAGATTAACAATATCGTTGGCCGTAAGCTCGAACGCCGCACGCCTGGCAATGACCTTTCTTGCAGTCATTTCCATGGTTTCCAGGTTACGGGAAGGAATTTTGATTTCACTGCTGAACGAGGGATTATAAACTTCGGCAAAGGTCTGCCAGTGATTTTCAGGTTTGGACAGGATCACGCAATCCACCATGATACCGGGTATTTTCACCTGCCGGGCGTTGAGGGTTCCCCTTTCCGACACGCGCTCCACCTGCACAATCACTGTGCCTCCCGAATTGCGGGCTGCACTGGCAATGGCCAAGGCCTCCAGGGTCAGGGCCTCCTTTTCCATGGTGATGTTTCCTTCGGTATCCGCCGTCGTTCCCCGCAAAAGGGCGACATTGATCGGAAACAGCTTGTATGCCAGATACTCTTTCCCGTCGAACTCCATCAGTTCCACGATATCTTCGGTTGTGATGCTGTTGATCTTGCCTCCGCCGTTCCTCGGGTCAACAAAGGTTTCAAGCCCCACCCGGGTAATGGTTCTGGGCTTTTTGGCCGCTATGTCCCGGAACATGTGGGTGATCACACCCTGGGGCAGGTTATAGGACACGATTTGATTGTCAATGGCAAGTTTCTGGAGCCCGGGACACAATCCCCAGTGTCCTCCGACAATTCCTTTTACCAGTCCCTGATGGGCAAAATGATTCAATCCTCTTTTTTTCCCGTCTCCCTGTCCTGCGGCATACACCAGGGTCAGATCCCGGGGTTTTCCGGTCTCCAGAAAATACGACTCTATGTCCGCTGCAATCTGCTCGGGAAATCCGGTTCCCACGAATCCACCTGTTGCCACGGTATCATTATCATTGATCAACTGAATCGCCTCTCTGGAAGTAACAATTTTTCCCTTGCGCGCCCTTGAGGGGTCAAGGGGGGACAGCATCGGGTGAAGGCTTTTTTCCGACATCAATGGGTCTCCTTATATATACAGGTTCGTTTTTGCTTTTGTCCTGATGAACTTTTGATTCAAAATATGTGCCAATAATGGCCCGCAATTTGCTTCTCATAGCGGACAGTTGTTGTATAGATTGTCAACCCGATGAAACAGGAGGAAAAATATGCTCGATATCAAAGAGAGTGTCGCCGTCATCACCGGCGGCAGCGGCGGAATCGGAAAAGCCCTTGCCAAGAACTGGATCGAAAAAGGCGGTAAGGTGGTGATCGCTGATATATTCAAAGAAGAGCTTGAAAAGACAGAAGAAGAACTCGGCGCTTCCGGTATAGCGTCGATAGCCTGCGACGTCACAAAAGAAGAAGACTGCGCCGCGCTTGCATCGTTTGCCGTTGAAAAATTTGGAAAAATCAACATGGTGGCTCCCTTCGCCGGTATCATCAAAGACGGCTTGATGCTCTCCCCGGACCGGGAGACCGGAAAAATCAAAAAAAAGATGGCCCTGGATGATTTTCGCAAGGTCATCGACATCAATCTGACCGGCGTATTCCTGACGGTCCGGGAGTGTGTGGAACAAATGGTCAATCACGACTGCCGCGGGCTTGTATGCCTTGTCTCTTCAACCGGTTCCCTGGGAACGGCCGGGCAGATCAACTATTCATCCACCAAGGCGGCCATGAACGTGATCCCCAAAGTGCTTACAGCGGAATTTTTCAGGAAAGGCCTGTCCGGCAGAATCCGGTGCAGCGCCATCGCACCCGGTTATGTCGGAACCCCCATGGTAAAAGGAATGAACCAGAAGGCTCTCGATCAGATCACCTCAAAGGTTCCCATCGGCCGGCTCGTCGAGCCGGAAGAGGTCGCCTCCCTTGCCTGTGAAATGTACCGGAACGAAGCCATGGCAGGGGAGACGTTTTTCATCCACGGCGGGCTGAGGCTCGGCTCCGAGGGGTAGGTTCTTCGCCTTTCGTTCGTATCAGTTTTGATACACTCGTTTTCACCGTCCCCGGACCCGCCAATCGATTCCCGGTCCGGGGCTACTCCGTCCAGAGGGGGAGACCTGTGGCTTGATCCAGTCCACGGGTCAGCGGCTTTCCCGAAAATCTGTACAGGACATATTCACAGGCGAACACCACGGTGCCCTCTGCCAGGTGGCCTCCGATACAGGTGCCGTCTTTGTCTGATGCCGTAATGTGTGCATGAACCAGGGGCTGCCCGTCTTTCAGGGATACGTTTCCGATGCAGGACACGATTTCAAGGGGCTTTTCCACTTTGTTGAATTCATACACCCTTTCCGCCTGATTGTAATAGGCAAACGAGAGCTGTTGCACCGCACCGATGGCTTCAATTTTTCCGAGTTTCACACCGGCATCTTTGCAGACGGCCGTCAGACTTTCCAAAAGCTTCTGCCCTTTTGGAACGGTTCCCATGTAGACTTCTCTGGTTTCCACCGGATTCAATATCGCCATTGATTTCTCCTGAATTGGTGAGTAAACAAAA
>CAYFVA010000170.1:3273-5266 GCA_964346265.1 uncultured Desulfobacterales bacterium | reverse complement strand
TGCATGACCATCGCAGCCAACGGCAGAAATTCGTTTGTTATCAAGGGCGCCCTTGCCGCCGCACAGAGAGCCGACGCCGCCATCATCATCGAAATCGCAAGGTCCGAAGGCGGAACCGGCGCCTACTGTCCCGTCAACTTCTGGAATATTGCCCGGATAGTCGATCAAATGATGAACGAGATGGGAATCACCGTACCCGTGGCCATCCATGCAGACCATTTCGGCATCAAAAAGAAAGAGGATATCGAACCGGCAAGAACCGAAATCGAATCGATATTCGACGCCGGCATCACCTCCATTGCAGTGGACGCCTCTCACCTGCCGGACGATGAGAACCTCTTGGCCAGCCTTGAGCTCAACCGGCACATCCCCTCCTGGGCGTCTCTTGAAACCGAAGTGGGAGAAATCAAAGGCAAACTCGGCCTGTCCACGCCGGAAGAAGCACTTTTTCTCATTCAGGGACTCAACGCCCACGACATATTTCCCGACTGGATTGCTCTCAACAACGGGACCACGCACGGAATCGAAGAATCCGATTCCGGTATCGACGTGGACCTGACCGCTAAAATCCACGAAGTCATCTCCAGGTATCAGGTATCCGGGGCCCAGCACGGCACCTCCGGAAACAGTTCCGACAGGCTGCGCCAGATCGCAGAGAAGACCAGAACCACCAAGGCCAATGTGGCCACATCCCTTCAGATGATCTCCTGGGGCCTTGAAGTAAATGACTTTGGCAACGCGCTCACAGACAACGACGGGCAATTCATAAAAATGCGGGACAAGGGCGTCACCGGCGAAGTCTGGAAGGATATGCTCGAATATGCAAAGGGAAAAGAACTTTCCGGAGGCAATTTTAAAAAGCTCAATCTTCCTTTTGAAAATAAACTTCTGGCGCAGTCTGCTGAAGTCCGGCAGCGCATGGTCAAAGATGTGGAAAATTTTATTTACAAAATTCTGACGGATGTGTTCAATGCAGAAGGCACCGCACCCATCGCGCTTGAGGAAATTGCAAGGGCGGGATCTTTTGACCCCGGACCCAAGGCGGAACGCATTGAAGATCCGGGAGAATGGACCCGGGAAAAAATCATTGAAAAAGGAGCCGGACTCTCTTCAAATAAAGGGCCTTCCGGAAACTATGATGATTGACAAGGCCCGGGCAAAAAATTTTAAAAATTCTGTTCAAGTTTATTTCAGTTTTTCACCATCCCGGCCGATGCTAATGCCAAGGAGATGAGTGCAAATGCAAATACCTTCATATCAAATACAGAACGTACTGAAGGTTTACAGTAAACAGTTGACCCAGGGCAAACTGCTTGCAAAAAGTAAAGCTGCCGGCAGAGAGGCCCAGCCCTCTGCCGACAGCGTCACCATATCGGCAAAAGGCAAACGCCAGGCCGTCATCGACAAAGTGGCCGCCAACATCGTCAACCGGATCACTACTGAAGGCCCGAGCGAACATCTGGAAGAAAAGATCGCCCAGCAGATCGAAAAAGAGGTGGGCAAAAAAATCAATTTCACCGGAAACAGCGAGAACAATTTTACCTATACCCATGTGGATGAAAACAACGAAAAAATCACCAAAACCCTTTCGGTAGAGGATTCCGAGTTTATCATGAAACGGATGAACGAGCTGGCCAAAAAACTGGCGGATGAAAACATGGAGTCATGAATAAAGCAGGAGGGAAGGCACCATGAAAGTGACCAACACAACACCGAATTTTATCAACAAAAACTACGGCAACCAGCCGAATAAGCCGGTTTCCGACAACACCGGCAAAGTTGAAAAGCCCGGAAAAGAGAATTCTTCCGACAATGTCAGCCTGTCCGGCAGAACACAGGATCTCCAAAAGGCGGAGGCGGCCATGGATTCTTTGCCGCCCGGACGCACCGAAAAAGTGGCCGCTCTTAAAAAGAGTGTGGAAGAAGGCACATACACGGTGAATGCCGAAAAAGTGGCCGAAAAAATGGCAGGCAATTTTTTACAGGAAATCAT
>CAYFVA010000170.1:0-3173 GCA_964346265.1 uncultured Desulfobacterales bacterium | reverse complement strand
TTTCCACCTCGCCGGCTGACAAATTCTTCAGCAGGGCCTTCCTTGCTTGAAGCTCCTTTTCCATGTGCCGGTAACGCTTTTCGAACTTGTCCGTGGATCCGGCAAGGGAAAGTTCCGGGTCGATCCCGGCAAATCTCGCCACATTGACAAGGGTGAACAGAATATCCCCGAACTCGTCGGAAATTTTTTCCTTGTCACCCTGCGCGACCGCACACTCAAACTCTTTGAGTTCCTCTCTTACCTTGTCCAGGACATCATCCAGGGTTTCCCAGTCAAACCCTTCCTTGACAACACATTTGGACACCTTCCCGCATTTCTGCAGTGCGGGCATGCCTGAAGGCACCCGGTCGAGAACCGATTTGCGGTCCTCTTCCCCTGCCTCCTTTTTTTCCTCGAGCTTGATGGCGTCCCACCTTTTTATCAGCTGCTCCCGGTTTTCCAGTGTTTCCCCGTTGTACACGTGGGGATGCCGACGGATCATCTTTGCACAGATTTTCGAAACAGAGTCAGCCAGCGTAAACCGTTGCTTCCCGGCATATATCTCGCTGATAAAAAGCAGCTGGAACAACACGTCCCCGAGTTCTTCGCAGATGTGCTCCGGATCATCTTCAAGGATTGAATCCCTAAGCTCGTAGGTTTCCTCCACAAGGTACCGAAGCATGGATTCCGGTGTCTGCTTTCTGTCCCAGGGGCAACCGTTTTCTCCCCGCAGTGTCTGTATAATTTCGAGTATATCGTCTATTTTTTCCAAAGGCTGTTCATCCAATCCAGTTTTGAAGAAATATCATCCTGGAGCTGGTGGGAAACAAACACCGCCATCACCCTGGAGACCCGCCCCACATAAGGAGAAAGTTTGGATTCCTTGATAAATGTTTGATCCACCGGCACGAATGTGGTTAAAATGATGAAGATCACCGCTGTAATGAGCACTCCTTTCAGCGCACCGAAAGCCCCGCCGAAAAGCCTGTCCACCCATCCGAGAAAAACGATTCTCAAAAGCTTTCGAATCAGCACCGCACAGAGCGTGATTGCGGAAAAAATCAGGCAGAACAGCAGGAAAACGGCAAGAATCTTTGCGTAAAAAGGTTCGGAGAACCAGTCTTCAAAGTGGGGCAGCAGAACCGGGTAATAGGTGTACGCCCCGTAAAAACCCGCGATAACGGCGACTATGCCGGACGCCTCCCGGATAAGACCCTTGAAGATCCCCCGTATCAGACAGACGGCCACAATGATTATGATTGCAATATCAAAAAAATTCATATATTTTAAGGCACTTTAATCACCTTGTTGTAAAAAAGAAAAAATTAACAACATTTTTCTGTTAAATCAAGATTTTTATTGACGGTACATCTGATTGGATGCAATCTGTGAACAATGAAAACCATTACACTTGACGACATCGAACTGGCAAAACAGTTGTTCGGTCACCGGAACACCAATCTTACCGGCATTGCGGACAAAACCGGAACCACCATCAGCTCCAGGGGCAACTGCATCTCGATCCAGGGGGAAGAAAACGATGTACTCCTTGCCGAGACCATCCTGCTGCAGCTGTACGGGCTGTTGAAAAAAAATTTCACGCTCACGCCCGCGGATATCCAGTCCGCCATCACCACCCTGACCGGCAACCGGGAGTACAACCTCAAAGATCTTTTTCTGAAAACGGTTTTCAGAACCGAGAGCGGCAAACCCGTTACTCCCCGCAACCCGGCACAGAAACAATACATAGACGCCATTGAAAATAACGATATTCTTTTTGCCATCGGTCCGGCCGGAACCGGCAAAACCTACCTTGCCATGGCCATGGCGGTTGCTGCATTCACCAGCGGCAGGGTCAAACGGATCGTCCTGACGCGGCCGGCCGTGGAAGCCGGAGAGGCCCTGGGTTTCCTGCCCGGGGATATGGCTGAAAAAATTACGCCCTACCTCAAACCCCTGTATGACGCCCTGTATGATATGCTCGGGGTAAAAAAGGCCGAAACCCTGATTGCGGAAGACACCATCGAAATCGCTCCCCTGGCATTCATGAGAGGACGGACATTGAACAATTCGTTCATTATACTTGACGAAGCCCAGAATACCTCCACCGAACAGATGAAGATGTTTCTCACCCGCACCGGATTCGGTTCCAAGGCTGTGGTTACAGGAGATATCACCCAGATCGACCTGCCTGCAAACAAAAAATCCGGACTTGTTGAGGCCAGGCATTTGCTTTATGGTATAAAAGGAATACAATTCATCTATTTTACAAAGGATGATGTGGTGCGGCATGAGCTTGTCTCTAGAATCATTGAAGCATATGAACAAAAAAAAACGGCCCAATAAGAAAAAAGAAAGCGCCTTACACAGCTTTCTGACCACCCGCCCGGCCGTCCTGTGGGGAATACTCATCGTTGTAACGCTCACGTTCACCCTGGTGTTCTATCCGGGCCGCGATGAGCTCAGTTTCAACTACCGGATCGGTGATGTGGCCAAACGCAACATCAAGGCTCCCCGGGATTTTTTTGTGGAAGACAAGGAAGCCACCCAGAAGAAAAAAAACAGGGTCAAAGAATCGGTCAAGATGGTGTATGACTGGGACTCCAAACTGAAAGACGAAATTCTGGCCAGAGTCACCAGGAGCTTTAAAGTCCCGAGAAAACTTTTTGAAAACAGAACCCCTGCCAATTTGCCCACGTTTGAAAGTGTACTTGAAACCAAAAAGGAATTTGAGCAGGAGCTGGGGGTCAACCTAAGCGAAGGGGCCTACCGGATCCTTTACAATGACCGGTTCTCTCCGGACACGGCCGGAAAAATCAAGTCCATCATATCCGAAATCATGAGCAACGGAGTGGTGGCCAACAAGGAGCTGTTGCTCCAGGAGGACAAAACCGGCATTACCCTGAAAACCATAAGCACCGACAAAGAAAGACACGTCACCAACCTCAGGAAGTTTTACGGGACCGATCAGGCCCAGTCCATGGTCCGGATTCTGGGCGAACCGCTTTTGAAAAACGTGAATTACAACCTCAAAAACATGATCGTGGATATTGCCCAGCGTCTGATCCAGCCGAACATCACCTTGAACAAAAACGAGACAGAAAAACGGATCAGCCGGGTACTGGCAGATATCAAACCCGTGCTCTACAAAATCAAGGCCGGTGAAATGATCCTCAGGGAAGGGGAAATCGTTG
>CAYFVA010000169.1:0-5269 GCA_964346265.1 uncultured Desulfobacterales bacterium | reverse complement strand
ACAAGTGATGAATGGATACGGCAGAGAACCGGAATCGAACAGCGGTACTGGGTGGAAGAGGGCAAAATCACAGGGACTTCGGATCTTGGATATGAAGCGTCTGTAAAAGCAATTGAAAAAGCGGGGTGGGATACATCCGACATTGACCTGATTATTTTCGCCACCCTGAGTCCGGATATTTTCTTTCCCGGCTCCGGTTGTCTTCTGGAGACCAAGCTGGGTCTGAAATCAACTCCTGCACTTGATATACGGCAGCAGTGCACCGGATTTCTCTACGGAATGGCCACTGCGGATGCATTCATAAAGAGCGGCATGTACGAAAAGATCCTGTTCGTGGGGGCGGAAATCCACAGCACAGGCATGGACAAGACAACCCGGGGACGTGATGTGGCGGTTCTCTTCGGTGACGGGGCCGGGGCGGTCTGCCTTGAAGCTGCAGACGCGGAATCAGATGCCGGCATCCTTGCATCCATGCTGCATGCGGACGGAAGGGATGCTGAATCACTGGCCACGGAACTTCCGGCCTCGAGACTGCCGGACCGGCTCCCTCTGGAACGGCTCCAGGCCGGAGACGGCCAGTATCCGACCATGGACGGAAAAAACATTTTCAAAAAGGCTGTAAGAAAACTGCCCCAGGTCACTTACAAGACCCTTGAACAAGCCGGACTGACACTGGAAGATATCGATCTGATCATTCCGCATCAGGCGAATCTGAGAATCAACCAGGCCTATCAGGAAATCCTGAAAGTACCGGAAGAAAAAATGTACAACAATATCCAGAGGTACGGCAACACCACTGCTGCAAGCATTCCGCTGGCCCTGGACGAAGCGGTGGAAGAAGGCTTGATCGGCAAACCAGGGGATACGGTTCTGTTTTCCGGATTTGGTGCCGGTCTTACCTGGGGATGTGTCATCTACCGGTTTTAGAAGTATGGCCACCTGCTGTGGAACAATGTTTCACAGCAGGTCAAAGTGTACCGGAAAACAGCGTTTCCATATAAAACCGGGTGGCGTCATCCAGGCCATGAAAAGAATGTTCACGGTCCGCATTCTTTTGTTGTATCTCTTTTCTGAGATCTCCGGCAAGTTTCTTTCCAAGCTCCACGCCGAACTGGTCAAACGGGTTGACATCCAGGATAAACCCTTCATAAACGGTTCTTGCTTCATAGAATGAAAGGAGCATTCCGATATGGAACGCTTTCAGATCCGGGATCACGATGGTGGAAGAGGGTCGGTTGCCTGTGAAATGCCGGGCCGGGTCCTCCTGGTTTTCCCTTCCCACAGCCAGTGCCCTGGCCTGGGACACCATATTGGCCCACAACTCCTGGTGATTGGTAACACCGCCGGAACATGCCTGCTCGCCCGTGAATCCGGGGGTCACCGTACCGATGAACTCCATGGGAAACGGCATGCCCTGGTGGGCCAGCTGAAAAAAGGAGTGCTGGGCATTGGTCCCGGGCTCACCGAACAACAGGACTCCGGTTTTATACGACACAGGATTTTTCTCCACGGTGACTGCTTTCCCGAGACTTTCCATGTAAAGTTGCTGGACATGCGCCGGCAGTTCGGAAAGTGCCGTGCTGTAAGGAATGATGCCCAGGGCGTTGTAATCAAGTCCGTTTGAGTTCCACACATTGACAAGGGCGGCCACAAGCGGAGGATTTTCCCCGATCCCGGCCGTTTCCGCTATCCGATCCATCTGATGAGCCCCCTTGAGAAACTCCTCGAACACATCAAACCCGAAGGCAAGGCTCAGCGGCACCCCGCCCACAGCGGATGTGACACTGTACCGCCCGCCGATAAAGTCAAACATGTGAAAGGTCTCCAATACGGGGTTGGACGGATCATCCCCTGGACTTTCCCGGCTTGTGACAGTGACCAGATGGTATTTGGGGTCAATGGAACACGCCTTGAGATGCCCGATAACCTGTTCAAGGTTGGCCATGGTTTCGGTGGTTGTATAGCTTTTGGAGATGACCACAAACAGAGTGGTTTCCGGATCCACGTTTTTACTCACCTCGGCGAAGTTGTCGATATCCACATTGGAGAGAAAGTGGAGCCCTGTTTTTCTTTTGTATCCGTATTCCAGTGCGGTATTCACAAAACTCGCTCCCAGGTAAGAACCGCCGATTCCCACCACAACCACATCGGTGAAACGTTTCCCGGCAGCTCCGGCAATCCTTCCGTGATGTACATCCTCTGTAAAGGTGCGGATTTTTTTGTTGACCTTTTGAATCTCCTTTTTGACATCCATGGACCCGGCTGTTATATATCGATCTGAGAAATCCCGTGCCGCAGTGTGCAGGGCAGCTCGGTTTTCCGTCCGGTTGACGGATTTTCCCTCGGCCATCGAAGTGAACCGCGCCTTTACATCCAGTTCATGTGCCATGCGGCAAAGATTTTGAAATACAGGTTCATCCATGCGCTGTTTGGAAAAATCAAAGAAAAAATCTTCCAATTTTATGGAAAATCTGTCAAATCTGTTATGATCGTTCAAAAGGGTTCTTAGATGATACTCCCCGGTGTCGAAACGGGCGGCCTGTTTTTTCAAAGACTGCCACGAATCGGTTGTATGAAAGGCGGAACGGTTCATACAGGCTCCTTTTGTAATTTTATAACGGTTTACTCATGAAATGATCGGTTTTTCAACCTGATCCGTCAAGAATAAACAATACAAATCAAATGATCAAGAAGCTTATGGATCAACGAAAAAAACTTCTGGATAAAGGGGTGGTCATGCACAACCCTGAATCCGTTACCATCGACCCTTCCGTGGATACAGAACGAATATCCGGCAACGGTGTGGTGATTTATCCGGGGTGCAGGATATTCGGAGAAAACACCCTGATCATGGACGAAGCCCGGATCGGTGCCGAAGCCCCGGTTACCGTGGACAACTGTTATATCGGACCGGAGGTTGAGTTAAAAGGAGGCTTTTTTCAAAAGGCGGTGTTTGCAGGACAAAATTCCTTTGGATCCGGAGCCCATGTCAGAGAGGGAACCATACTGGAAGAACAGGCGTGTGCCGCCCATACCGTGGGACTGAAACAGACCGTTCTTTTTCCCTTTGTGACACTGGGCAGCCTGATCAATTTCTGCGACTGTTTCATGGCGGGCGGTACGGACCGGAAAAACCACAGTGAAGTGGGCAGCTCGTTCATCCATTTCAATTTCACCCCGAACCAGGACAAAGCAACCCCTTCCATGATGGGCAATGTCCACCAGGGGATTCTGCTGGACCAAAACCCGATATTCCTGGGCGGCCAGGGAGGAATCGTGGGTCCGTGCCGGATCGCTTTCGGATGTGTCACAGCAGCCGGGAGCATCATCAGAAAAGATGAACCGAACCCGGACCGCCTTCTTCTGGGCGGAGCATTCAAGGATGCGTCCATGAAAAAGGCGCCCATGGTCTACAGGAATGTAAAACGGATTTTCAATCACAACTGTTTGTACATTGCAGCCCTGTGCGCTCTTTTGGACTGGTACACGAATGTCCGGTCTCTTTTTGCCCGAAACCGGCTTGAAAAAGAACTTCACATCGGCATGGTTGAAATGTTGAAAGGATGCATCTTCGAGCGGATCAAGAGACTGGAAGGGTTTGTGGAAAAACTCGAGGCCTCAAGAGACCGTCTTCCACAAAAAGCGAAAAACGGGCCGGACAGCACAATGGATCATCATGAGACGATCCTGAATACATTTGCAGGAACAAAAGAGATCATGCAGCAAGCTGCTATCGGCGGTTTTTCCCGGAATCTTTTAACAGACGATCTGGCGCAGATCCGAACTTCGGCGCAAAACGGCAGGTCGTATGTGGAGACCGTTAAATACCTGGATGAGCCGATGAAAGAGACAATCAGCAACCGGCTTTATACAATTGAAACAAACATATTTGAACAAATCGGAATATAGGTTGGCATGATGTCAAAAAAACTTTTTGGTACGGACGGAATAAGGGGAGTGGCAAACCGGTATCCCATGACCTGTGAGGTCGCGTTGAAAACCGGCAGGGCGGTTGCAAGACTGGTCCGGGAACAGGGTTTTGATTCGGCTGTGATCGGCAGGGATACCAGAAAGTCCGGAGATATGCTTGAAGCGGCCCTGGCCGCCGGTATAACCTCTGAAGGCATCGATGCCCTGTCCGCCGGTGTCATCCCCACACCAGGGGTGGCGTATTTTGCCGGTCATCTGAAGAACACCGGCGCGGGCATTATGATTTCCGCATCCCACAACCCGTACTATGACAACGGCATCAAGATATTTGACGGGAACGGAGATAAACTTTCCGGAAAAGACCAGGATGCCGTTGAAACCTACATCCATTCGGACGAGGTATTCAAAGGGTCGGACACCGGCCGGGTCTATCAGTTGGATTCAGCGGTGGACCGATACGCCGGGTTTCTGTTTGAACATATTGAAACAGGCAGAATCAAAAATCCCTTTAAACTTGTGGTGGACTGTGCCAACGGAGCTGCCTGTAAAACCGCAGGATCGGTTTTCAACAAAGCGTTTTTCGACACGACCTATCTTTTTGACACACCGGACGGCATGAACATCAATGACAACTGCGGCTCCCAGCACACCCGGACGCTTGCCGCCAAAGTCGTGGAAACCCATGCCGACATGGGGCTTGCATTCGACGGAGATGCAGACCGCCTGATCGCGGTGGATGAAAAGGGGAACGAAGTGACCGGGGACCGGATCCTTGCCGTGTGTGCCGGATACATGAAAGAAAAGGGACGATTGAACAACAACGTGGTGGTCAGTACGGTTATGAGCAATATCGGGCTTTCAAAGTTTCTGAAAGCAAACCGGATTGAACACGAGGTAACCAGCGTCGGGGATATCCGCGTCAAACAGCGGATGAAGGAAACCGGTGCTTCCATCGGAGGAGAGGATTCAGGCCACATGATCTTTTCCGGCTGTCATACCACCGGAGACGGGCTTCTCACCGCACTGAAGCTGATTGAAATCGTGGCGGCCAAAGAGGTGCCGTTCTCCGAACTTGCCGATCAGATGAAAGTGTATCCACAGATCCTCATGAATGTGGAAGTGGACAGCTCCCGGCCGGATTTTATGAAAATCGATTCGATTGCCGATGAAATCCGGCGTGTGGAAAAGAATCTTGACGGCGGCGGAAGGGTTTTGATCCGATATTCCGGTACCCAGCCCCTGTTGCGGGTCATGGTGGAAGGGCCGGAGCATGAAATAATCAAGGATTATTGTGAGCGGATCTGTGAAAAAATCCGGGAAAGTATTCCGGCATAACCGG
>CAYFVA010000168.1:1977-5271 GCA_964346265.1 uncultured Desulfobacterales bacterium | reverse complement strand
TAATCAGTGACGTGTTTTTCCGCGTACTGGGCCAGGACCTCGTGGATTTTGGAAGGCGGGGAGACCTGGAAATAGTGTTCCGCCACCACGTGCCCGATTTCATGGGCCACCACCTGAAGATTTGCATTTTTTGCCGAATAAAACACGATATTTTGGGTGGGGGAGTAAAAGGCGATGTAGTTGACATCCACCCCGTAGAGCCGTTTGAAGTCTTTCTTCACTCCTTTTTTCGACGGATGAATCACAATATCGAAGCGAAGTTCCGAAACCTCCATCTCCAGTACCAGCATCACCTTTTGGACGATATATTCGAGTTTGTGTTTGACTTCGCCTTCCAGTGTGTCACTCTCGGTGACCCGGGATTTCAGTCTTCCCATGTACAATTCGTGATTAAAGTCCCTGAGAGCGTCAGGCGACTCATAGGTGATTTTGCCGAACCGGGTCCGGATTTCGGCTGAATGGCCGGTGAACGCAACTGTCCCTGATGCAAAAAGAAGCAGAAGCGATATCATGGATAGTTTTTTCATCCGGCCTGCAATCCTTCAGCGGACGTCCGGGGTCAACGTGTATTCTTCCAGAATTTCCGACGCCTCCCTGGTGTTCTCCCGGATTTTCCCGGCAGCCGAAGCCGGGTCGTCCGCTTTTTCAATATCAGCTGCCAGAACGGCCGCTTCTTTGTTCAGGTGCGTAAGGCGGTCCAGGTCATCCGAGAGTATCACGTTAAACCGGTTGATCTTGTCTGCAAGCTCCTTTCCCTCGTCTTTTTTTCTGAGGGTGATCTTTCCGGAAATGTCTTTGCCGAGCATTTCATCCAGCGACTTTTCAAACCGGTAAAAGGGGCCGGCCACCCGGTGGGTCAGAAACAACGTGAACAGGATGACGAATGCGCCTCCGACCACGATGAAAATCCACTGTGTGCTGAAAATTTTTTCCATCAGGATTTCAGGGGTGGTCCCGAGCTTGAGGTGGTAGTCGTCATATACAATGGAGAGCGTGTTGGAAGAAAAAAAGCTGAAGATCAGCGAAAACAGGATACTGCCGGCCAGTACCAGCAAAAAATAGTTGAATATGGTCTTTCCCTGGAATTCCTTGTTGATGAAGTAGTTCCGTCGTTTGAACCTGCGGGTGTTCATTTGTCCCTCCAGATATAGGCATTTTCCCTGAGTTTGTCGATCCACCGGCTGTACATCACTTCTTTTTTCCGGTCTTTGATGAAGGCTTTGATCCGATCCGTGTTGAACTCCTCTTTGGCAGGGGGGTCCATGGGTTCCATCTTTTCAAGCGTATACACCACCGTCCCCTGCCGGGTTTCATGGGGAGGGGATACATCCCCGGGCTCCATGGAAAGCAGCATGAATTTCAGCCGGTCAGACAGGTATACGAACGGGGCCGAAATGGTCTCGGTCTTTTTGTTTTCATCGGTTTTTGCATCTTGGACGGTCGGATAGATGGTCTTTACCACCTGAATCTTTTTTCCGGAAAGGGTTTTGTACCGGTCGATCTCCTCCTGGGTGACGTCTGGATGAAATTTGCCGTACTGCCGGTCCAGAAGAGTTTTGACAAGGGACTGTTCATAAAAATCCTCCACCGACTGCCGGAACGTTTCCTCCTGGTTAATGGAGCGTTGGATGGCTTCCTGGATCAACAGTTCCTGCTGGATGATGGAATCGAGGTGCGCCTGTTTGCTTTTGTCATGCGGTCTTTTTTCCATCATCGATTCGAGTTCGTCGTGGGTGATGATCCGGTCATTGATCACGAGCGCGGGTTTGGAAATATCCACGGATGCTTTTTTGAATACGGTCCAGCCCACGGCCGCGGTTATGATGATGACGATGCCCAGAATGTAGTATAAGTATCTCATGCCTGAAAATTCCGCCTCCTGTTTACCGGTTTGCCGGGAAAAAACCGGAAGTCGTCTGATTGTCTTACATGTTCAGGGTGCCGCTTTTTTGCCGCAGTCGCCCCGGGTGATCAGTCTCCCCGTGTTCGCCTCCACCTGGATTGCTCTGTCGTCAAACAATCTCACCATATTATAATCCTTGGTGTTGGTAATTTCAAGGTCGGGTAGTCCCTGCCGTTTGAGCCATTTCCGTATCAGGGCGGCCTGGCCCGGATCGCAGGCCCGGGCAGTGAAGATTTTTATCCGTTCTCCGTTGTTGATCATCTGCCGGACCCGTTCGATCATGGCCGGGACCGGTTCTCCGATTTCGGCAATGGAGTCGCCGGGTTCATGAAAGGCAAGGGTGCCGTCGAGATCCACGCCGGTCCATTGCACCGGAAAGTCCAAGTTCCTTGTCTCGTCGTTTCCGGCGGTTTCCATGGAATAGGACTGTTGTGCTTCTGATTTCGCTTTTTCCAGGTAATTCCGGATTGCAGAGAGAATACCCATATATCGTATCATTCACTTTTAGCGGCATTGCCGGTTTTGTTTTTGCAAGATTCCTCCGGGAGGGGTGCCAGAATCTCCTCGCGTGTTATGTTCACGGGATCGTTGCGTTTGAACCGGGTGGCGTGGTACCGCCGGATCACCGGGTGGTCCGGATACGCGGTCGGATCCTTGAGATGTTCGGTCAAAAGCCGGTCCGCAGCCTGGTAGGTGGTGACTTCGAGCTGGTCGAAATCACTGGACGTAATTCCAAGTCCGTCCGTGGGAACGGCATCTATGCAGGCGTTGAGCGCGTGTGCTTTTTCAATCCGTCCGGATTGTCTGAGCCTCCTTTCAAGGTGGGCGGCAAGTCCGTAGACTTCGGTCTTCCAAAGGTTCTGGAGCAGCCCGTAGTTGCCCACATCTCCGTGCAGGGTCCAGAACCCCAGCAGAAGTTCTGTGAGATTGTCCGTGGACAGCACCATGCCGCTTTGTGCATGGGCAAGATCAAACAGAAAGATCATGCGCAGACGCGCTTTGATGTTGCCCCGCCGGATTTTTTCATCGAACGAGTTATCCTCGGTTCGTTTTTTCGGCACCAGGTCCGGGTACAGGTTCTGAAAGGCGGTGCTCAGATCACAGGTTTCATAGGAGTCGCTGAAAAGGCGGCCCACCTTTTCTCCCCGGGCCGTCTCTTCATCCGTGTTGGTTTCGATGGGAATGGAACGTCCGATAAGCCGGACGCCGGGGATATCAGCAAGGGTTTCCGCGGCGAGAATGCAGGTCAATGTGCTGTCGATACCGCCGGAAAGCCCCACAACCAAGGATTTCAGCATCGGGTTGGCGGTAAGGTATCCGGCAAGGGATTTTTTGATATTGTGAATCATCAAATCATAATCAATACTGATATCAAGCATTCCTGTCTCCTT
>CAYFVA010000168.1:0-1877 GCA_964346265.1 uncultured Desulfobacterales bacterium | reverse complement strand
TGCCGCCTCTTCCGCTTCGCTGATGCAGTACATCAGGTGTCTTGGGGATTTGGCATCCCCGATGAAATCGAACCGGGCATTCGAATTCTTCTCAAGTTCAGCCGCATCCCTGATGGCGCTCATCTTTTCCGAGATCACCACTGCATCGTAATTATCAATTGTATGGTCGGTTTCGTCAACTTCAAAAGTCACACCGGAATCGAAAAATTTGCGGATTTTTACATTTTTGTAAAGAACCACGCGGTTTTTTGTAAGTCTCTCCCTCAGGTAGTACCGGTCGTTGCTGGACATCTCTTCGGCAAAACGTCTTTTGCGGTTCAGTACCACTGTCTCGTATCCTTTATCCGCAAGATAATCCGCAGAAAGCAGCGCAGTCATGCCGCCGCCGAGGATGATTACCTTCTTTCCTTTGAGGTTCTCCTGTGCTTCAAAAAGGTCCACGCATGTGACAAGGTCCATTCGGGTCTGAAAAAGGCCTTTTATGAGGGGCATGTCCGGAAGGGATCCGGTGGCGATGATCACCCGGTCCGGGGCGGCCTCCTCGAGAATCCGTGCGGAAAGGGGTGTCTGAAACCGGATGGGAACCCCGAGCCTTTCCAGTTCGTTGAGAAAGAACGTGAGGATATCGTTGAGTTCGGATCGGCCCGGTGCTTTGGATGCAAGGGATAGAAGACCTCCCGGGGTATCTTCTTTTTCGTACACGGTCACGTCATGGCCCTGGAGGGCGAAACTCCGGGCACAGGCGAGCCCGGCAGGCCCTGCACCGGCCACAATTACTTTGATCGGGTTTTCAGAGGGTGTGATTTTGCCGGCCTGGTACTCGCGGCCGACCTGCGGGTTGACCACGCAGGAGCCTGGTTCCCGCTGCAGCACGGCGTGGATGCATCCCAGGCAGCACCCGAGACAGGGCCGGATGCGGGAGAACTCTCCTTTGCGCGCTTTTTCCGGCAGATCCGGATCCGCCAGCAGCGGGCGGCCCATGGCCACAATGTCTGCGGACTTGTCTGAAATGAACCGGTCGGCCATCTTTGGATCCTTGATCCGGCCCACCGCGACCACAGGGATGGATACCGTTTCCTTGACCGCCTTTGCCAGAGGAACAAAGCATCCCTGCCGGACATACATGGACGGAATGGTCAGTTCGGTGGAGCCGTATACCCCGGCGGACACGTGGAGATAGGCGGCTCCGGCCTCTTCCAGCATCGGGGCGAGCCTGAGGGTGTCCTCGAGGGTCCAGCCGTCCCGGATATAGTCGTTCCCGTTGATCCGGACACCCACGGGAAAGTCGCCGCCCGCCTTTTTCTTCACGTTTTCCATGATTTCGAACAGAAAACGGGTCCGGTTTTCAAAAGAGCCTCCGTATTCGTCTTCCCGGATGTTGGAATTTTTCGCCATGAACTGGTTGATCAGGTAGCCGTGGGCTGCGTGAAGCTCGATGAAGTCGAATCCGGCATCCCGGCATCTGCGGGCGGCGTCCCCGAAACAGTTTACAACCCCGATGATTTCCTCTTGAGTAAGCGCCCGGACCTCTCCTTTGACAACGGCAGGGGCGGGTATGGCGGAAGGCGCGACTTTCTGCGGGAGATAACACTGCCGGCCGCCGTGCATGAGCTGCATGCCGAGCCGGGTGTCAAAAGGCTTGATCCGTTGAACCAGGCGCTCGAGGCCGTTGATGCAGCCGTCCTCCCAGAGTCTCGGCAGATCCGGCAGTTCCATGCCGTCCGGGTGGATGTTGCCCCCGCCCACCAGGATCATGCCGGCGCCGCCTTCGGCCCGCCGGGCCAGGTACTCGATCAGCTGATCCTCCACATACCCGTTTTGATCCACCCCGAAGTTGATGCTCATGGCGGACATCAAAATGCGGTTTTTCGCCCGGA
>CAYFVA010000167.1:4174-5273 GCA_964346265.1 uncultured Desulfobacterales bacterium | reverse complement strand
CGTTTTCATGATGGCCTCCTGGAGTTCGGAGGTGATCATGTCGATTCGCTGGCTCGACTGTTCCGTGGCTTTGCCGTTGGAGGAGCTGATGCCCTGCAGAAGCTGGTTGCGGCTGAGAACCAGTTCGCCGGCAAGGTTCATCAAGGTGTCAAGCAGATTTACATTGACCCGCAAAGAGCTCTGCGCCTTGGAGGAGGGAGAAGCCTGCTGGGAATCGGTTTCCATGGTTTCTTTTGTTTTTTCGGCCTGGTTTTGCACGGCGGACTCCTTTTGTTGCGTTTCTTGCCGGTCCGAAACTTTGGCGGCGGGTTGGGTTTTGGCGGTCTTTTGTTCCTGAGACCGGGAGTTTACCTGTTCTCCGGCGGATTCCGACTGTCGGACGGCGAACTGTCCTGCCTGTTCAATGCTGGATTCGCCGGCACTGACCATCATATCATCGGTTATTTGATGGATATGTTTTTTATGGATTTCAAAAAGGGTTTCAGTCATGTCATCCTCGATGATCGAAGCAAAGAGAATCTGAAAAGGGATTCGACTGGGAGGTGTCGGGTCTTTCAGGGTTCCGGCGGATGCAGAATCGATCCTGGAATCAACCAGTGTTCCGGTTTTTTCCAGGTTGGTGATGAGCTGAAGCGGGTTTTTGTCCATCCGGTGAATGTCCTTGATCAGATCATATTCCGCAACAAAAAGGTTCTTCCCTTCGTCTTGAAGTTTGTTGAGCTCGTACAGGGAGACCTCGGGAAAGATTCTCCCGTCCGGCAGCACAATGTCCACAAGTTTGGATACGCTCTCCTGCTCCTCTTCGGGAAGGCCGGCCGTGGTGATTTTTTCAAGTGCTTCCAGGTGTTCGGAAATGTCGACTTCGTTACTGGTGTCCACATTGTTCAGAAGATTTTCAAGCTGGTCAAAGCCTTTCAGAAGGATGCTGATTTTGTTGGGGTCCGGGATCACTTCGAGGTTTCTGATGAGTCCGAGAACATTTTCAAGGCTGTGGGCGAGCTCTTTGATGGAGGTAAGGCCCATAAAGCCGGCCCCGCCTTTTATGGAATGGGCGGCCCGGAAAACGTTGTTCACCAGATCCACGTCCACATCCTTGCCC
>CAYFVA010000167.1:0-4074 GCA_964346265.1 uncultured Desulfobacterales bacterium | reverse complement strand
GGCCCGGCGGCTCTCAGAAGCGGTGCGGGTCAGTCGATTTTCCTGATGATATCGAATTCGCAGACGGGCCGGTCGAGAACGAGAACGGCATCGGTGTTCGGATTGACTGCATTCACCGGGTTCAAATCGCTGTCCAGCAATTGCTCGATCCATGCCTGCCGGTTGTCCATACCTGGAGAGAGAATTTCTATCCGGTCGTTTTTCCGAAGCCGGTTCCGGATCCTCACGGAGCAGGTGTTGTCTTCACCGGCATGAACGACTTTGCCGATAAAGGCGTGTATACCGCCCCCGTGCCGGTTTTCATGATTAATAAGTACCCGGTCCGGAAGGTTGAAATAAAAACCCGTGCAGTATTCTCTGTGAAAAACGCTGTCAAGCTCTTCCATCCATTCCCGGCGCAGGGTGTATCCGGCAGGATTTCTGCAGAAAGAATCAATGGCCGCCCGGTAGGTTTTTACCACGGAGGCGAGATAGTTGATTCCTTTCATCCGTCCTTCAATTTTAAGGGAATCCACTCCGGACGAGATGATTTCAGGAATATGGCCGATCATGCAGAGATCCTTGGAATTAAGAATGTACGCGCCCCTCTCATCTTCAAGAAGAGGGTGGAATTCGCCGGGGCGCTGCTCTTCCACAATCGAATACTTCCAGCGGCAGGGGTGGCTGCAGAGTCCTCTGTTACCGTCCCGCATGGTCAGAAAGCTGGAAAGAAGGCATCTTCCCGAATAAGAAATGCACATGGCGCCGTGAATGAATATTTCGGTTTCCGCTGACACGGTTTCCGCGATCTCCCGGACTTCCGGGAGCGAAAGTTCCCTGGCAAGGTTGACCCGTTTGATTCCCTGATCTTCCCAGAACCTGACTGCATTCACATTCGTGGTGTTGGCCTGGGTGCTCAAGTGGATGTCGATTCCGGGAAGAAGCCGGCGGGCAAGCCGAAGAACACCGGGATCCGAGAGAATAATTGCGTGAGGGGCGATTCGGCCTATGGTTTCAAGATAGGCCTGAAGCCGATCCTGCTCTTCATTTCTGGCGTACACGTTGCAGGCCAGGTAGACTTTTCCGGACCGGGCACGGGCGTAACGGACAGCCTCTGTGAGTTCGTGTTCCGTAAAATTGCCTGAAAAATTGCGCAGACTGAAGTCTTTTCCTGCAAGGTACACGGCATCCGCCCCGAAATGAAAGGCGATTTCCATTTTTTCAAAATTTCCGGCAGGCGCAAGAAGTTCAGGCTTTTTCTCGGAAGGTTTCATAGGATACGGTTGGTTCCGAAGCGAAAATGGTACCCCCGGGAGGAATCGAACCTCCGCACAAGGATTAGGAATCCTATGCTCTATCCACTGAGCTACGGGGGCGCATCGATTATTCGATCAGAAGCTTCTGACCGGGATATATTTTACTTCTTTTGTTCAGATCGTTCAATGTCAGCAGTCTCTGTAAACTCATCTGGTGTTTTCGGGCAATGGCGAACGGATTGTCCCCTGATTTCACAAGGTAGCTGGTTGTCCCTTTGTCCGTTCTGCCGCCGGATTCCGCAGGAATGTAAAGGGTCTGGTTGATATGAAGCTTGTTGCTGTGTATGCCGCTGGCCAGCTTGATTTTCTTCGTTGTTGTGCCATATCTTCGGGCGATATTCCAGAGATTGTCCCCGGATTTGACGGTATACTTGATTTTTTTGCCTGAATAGGTTCCGTTGTCTGCCGCGGCGCTCGGCCCGCCTTGATTTTTCGGGATTTTCAGTACCTGTCCGGCCACGATAAGGTTGCTGCGCCGGATCTGGTTCGCCCGTGTAATAGCATGCACCGATGTATGGTATCTTTCGGCGATGCCGGACAATGTCTGGCCTCTTCTTACCCGGTGGTAGGCGAATTTTTTGGGCGGCGGATAGGATGATTTGATTTTGTCGATTTTGGCTGCAAACGTTTCGCTGTGGGTTTCAGGAATCCGAAGCCGGTATTCCTCAGGGGGGAGCAGGGCATATCGAAGTTCCGGGTTCAGGGTGGTCAGTACCTGAGTTTCCACACCGATTTCTTTTGCAATGGATTTGAGCCGTATCTGCTTGTTTATGGTAAAGGAACTGTATTCCAGCGGTTCAAGCGGATCTTTCACCTCAATGTCATACTGGTCCATATTGTTGACAATATGAAGGGTGGCCATGAATTTGGGTACATACCGGGCGGTTTCCGACGGCAGTTTCTGGTAAAGATCCCAGAAGTTGTCAAGATAATTGATTTTCTGCTTTCTGATGATGCGCAGAACCCGTCCTTCCCCGCAGTTGTAGGCGGCAAGCACCGTGCTCCAGTCACCGAATATGTTATGAAGTTCTTTCAGGTACTCAATTGCGGCTCTGGTGGATTTTTCAGGGTCGAGCCGCTCGTCGATGTAGTAGTCGCGCTTCAGGCCGAACTTGTGGCCGGTGGACGGAATGAACTGCCACAGCCCCAGGGCTCTCGCGGAAGAAAGTGCACGGATTTTGAACCCGCTCTCGACCAGCGGCAGCCAGGAAAGCTCTTCAGGGAGCCCGGCCTCTTTCAGTTTGGGCAGGATATAAGGCCGATACCGGGCGGCCCTTCTCAGCGATTGAATCAGAAAGCGCCGGTTGGGTCCGGTCAGTCTTTTGATTTCCTTTTCCACGTACTTGTTCATCGTGAGGGGAATTGCGTTGTGTTTTCCGTTGACCACGATGTGCCGGGACGCATAGATCTCCAGTATACGCTTGGATATCATGTATCGCAGGTCTTCTTTCTCCTGGTTTAAATCCGGTGTCTGGTCCAGGTCGATATTCACAATCTCGACATATGCCTTGTCCAGATCTCTCAGCGCTTTGTCAAGGTTCCCCTGCTCCCACATTTTCTGGGCTTGCCTGTATAGAAGGAGTGCGTTGTCGATGATCCGCCGCCCCTCGGTCCGGTTGGGATCCGGGGAGGTGTCTTCTGAAACGGATTCTTTTCCGGGCACAGGGGACGTGTCTTTACTCAGGGTGTCAGGCAAAGGATTGTCCGGGTGTAAACTCTTCTCACCGCTCTGGATTCCGGACTGGTTTTCCTGGTCATTATCCCCGTTTGCAGCGGTTTTCAGGGGCGGGACCGCGGAACCGGTCTTGCGTGATTCCTGTGTTTCGCCGGTTTGTTTGGAAAGATGGTTTTCAGCCGGTTTGCCTGAAAGTTGACATCCTGCTGAAAGAGCCAGGAATAGAATCACTAGTACGGTGTTGGAGATTTTCATCATAATCAAAGGCCTGAGTTATGTTTCACGTTTTTATCAAATGTACTTATACTTATAGAAAATCATGGGGAATGTCAAGGCAAAATCAATAGAATCCCTTTTTCGGCATCAAACCGTCCCTGTTTTGTGGTCTGCAAAACGTTTATCACTAAAAACTGCGTTCGGGAGTAATAAAAATGAGGGGGAATAATTTCAGGCTTATGAAAAAACAAAATTTTTAATTGACTTTGCCAAAGTTATCTGGTACATTTCCTCGGTCTTTTATCAGGGTATCCGGTCGATTCAATCGGCACGGCCTGTGAAAAGGGCCGATATAGCTCAGTTGGTAGAGCATCTCACTTGTAATGAGAAAGTCCTCCGTTCGAATCGGGGTATCGGCTCCAGAAATATGTGGTGGGGTTCCCGAGCGGTCAAAGGGATCAGACTGTAAATCTGACGGCGAAGCCTTCGGAGGTTCGAATCCTCCCCTCACCACCAGTAAAATGTAGGAGGCCTCGGGAGTGAGGATCGGGTACTACATGGAGCGGCCGGCGGCCGGTCAGTTGTTTTATAATCTGCGGGAGTAGCTCAGTTGGTAGAGCTTCAGCCTTCCAAGCTGAATGTCGCGAGTTCGAGCCTCGTCTCCCGCTCCAGCCCCCGATTCAGTTTATAGAATGGCCCGCAGCCTTGAAAAGATAAGCAAGAGGTTGGTTCGCCCATGTAGCTCAGCAGGTAGAGCGCTTCCTTGGTAAGGAAGAGGTTCACCGGTTCAAGTCCGGTCATGGGCTCCAGAACGATTATAAAAGGGGAATTGAAATGGCTAAGGAAAAATTCGAGCGGACGAAGCCGCATGTGAACATAGGAACGATC
>CAYFVA010000166.1:0-5280 GCA_964346265.1 uncultured Desulfobacterales bacterium | reverse complement strand
TCAATACAGCCATCAGCTCGGTGATGGAGCTTGTGAACGAGCTTTACGGCGTGGACCCGGATCAATGTGATGAAGAGCTCGGGAAAGTGGGGGTTTTCTGCGTGGAAAACGTTCTGCTTCTGCTGTCGCCCATGGTGCCTCATTTTGCAGAGGAGCTGTGGGAAAGATCCGGAAGGACTCCCAGCATTATGAACCAGCCCTGGCCGGAGTACAGGGAAGACTCTCTTGAAACGAACCGGATCGTGGTGGTTGTTCAGGTGAACGGGAAACTGAGATCCGAGTTTGCTGTGGACGCCGGAACTTCGGAAGAGCGGATCAGGAAAACCGCGCTCGAAGACGAGAAAGTGGTAAAACACATATCCGGCAAACAAGTGAAAAAGGTTATTGTGGTCAACAAGAAACAGACGCTTGTCAATATAGTGGTATAAAATGAAAAAATTTTTCAGTGTATGCATTTGCGCAGTGTTTCTGGTGCTTTCCGGGTGCGGATACGGCTTCCGGAGTCAGGGCCCCCTTGCTGACAATGTGATGACGGTTCATGTGGCGCTGTTCTCGAACAAAAGTTTTGAAACCGGAGCGGAAACGATCTTTACATCGGCCTTTATAAATGAAGTCATGGACAGAAGCTCCACGGATGTTGTGAATGAGGAAAATGCAGAGGCCGTGTTCAAAGGTGTTGTCAAGTCCGTTTCCCTGAGAGCGCTTACAAGGAATGCGGACGGATCGGTCAAGGAAAGGCGTGTGTCCGCCACCATCGATCTTGAGCTGGTTGATAAAGGAGGGCAGGTGCTCTGGTCTGTGTACGACTATAGACAGAGTGAGGATTATTCCGCCCAATCAGACAATATCACTGATACGGAATCGAGAAGAGAATCCATTGGTGAAATCGCGGAGAGCACGGCGGAAACGCTTGTGGGAAGGATGATCGATGATTTCTGATAAAAAGCGGACTTTGCACCGGCGTCCATACCGGAGAAGAGTCCGCTTTTTTATTCGGGAAATCGGATCTAAGAGTTGATATATCTGCTGAGGTTGGAGATTTTCCGTGCAGCCGTATTTTTATGAATCACTTTTTTCTTTGCCGCCCTGTGTATAGCGGATTGTGCATTTTTGTAAAGGTGTTCAACCGTGTCTTCTCCAGCGTCCTTTGCAGAGCGGGCCTTTTTGTCAAGGGTTTTGATCCTGGATTTAAGGGACTTGTTTCTCAGCCTTTTTTCCTCGTTCTGCCGGGCTCTTTTCAGTGCAGATTTATGATTTGCCAACTTCTTATCACTCCTTTGCTTTCATTCGATTTACGATCCATATATGCATCAAATACCTAAATTCGAAATCTTACTTTTTTCAGTCATAAATGTCAAGGAAAAGATTTGAAAAAATTGCTCAAAAACACTTTGCTTGTTTCCTGTATCACCTTTTTCAGCAGGGTTTTCGGTCTTGCAAGGGATGTCACGATCGCAGCGGTTTTTGGAGCCGGGCTTTACACGGATGCGTTCTTTGTAAGTTTCAAGGGCTTTGATTTTTTGCGGAAACTCTATTCCGAAGGTGTGTTAAGCAGTTCGTTCATTCCTGAGTTCACCGGTCACATGGCTTCCGGAGGACCCAAAAAAGCCTATGAATTGGCCAATTCCGCATTGGTCTTTGTCACCATTCTTTCCGTCGGAATCATGGCGGCAGGTATGGCGGGAGCTCCTTTCCTGTTGAACATACTGGCCCCTGGTTTTGATCCCGCTTCCTACAGCTTTGCCCTGTCCGTTCTTCTTGTCCGGATCATGATGCCCTATACGGTTTTCATCTTTCTTCTTGCCGTCTGTATGGGCGTATTGAATGCATCAGGCCGTTTCACCGCTCCGGCTTTCGCCCCTGTTGTACTGAACCTGACCATTATTCTTTTCACCATGTGGTTTGCCGGCCGCTTTCACCCGCCTGTGCTTGCAGTCGCCTCCGGTGTGTCCGTCGGAGGATTACTGCAGCTGCTTCTTCTGGTTCCGGCGATCCGGAAAAGCGGGTGGGTTTTTACCACCGGTATCCGTATTCGCCATCCAGGGGTTCTTGCTGCAGCCGGGAAACTTGTTCCCGCCGTGATCGGCGCGTCCGCCTGTCATATCAATATGATCACGGCAACTTTTATCGGGTCCGCCCTGAGCCGGGGCGGTGTTTCCTATCTGTACTATGCGGACCGGCTTGTCCAGCTCCCGGTTGCCTTAATCGCCGCCTCTTTTTCCATCGTTCTTCTGCCGTCCCTGTCCGGAAAAGCAGTGACCGGCAACATATCCCGGGCAGGTGAGCTGGTCACTGATGCGGCAAGGCTTGTATTCTTTTTCACAGTTCCTGCGGCGGCCGGTCTTGCGGCTCTGAATGCCCCGCTTGTTGCCATTTTTTTTCATCACGGCGCCTTTGGGGAAGCTGCAGCAGCCAACACCTCGAGGTGTGTGTTGGTTTTTATCATCGGAGTGTGGGCTTTTGCCGGAACAAGACTTTTTGTCAACATATTCTATGCGTTTTCCGATATGCGGATTCCTTTTCGGGCCGGCATCCTGTCGATCGGACTGAACCTGGTTCTCTCCCTTTTGCTGGCGGGGAAACTCGGGTACCAGGGCCTGGCTTTGGCTGTATCCATTTCCGGTATTGTCAATTTTATACTCTTGTTGAAAGCGGCAGGTTCCTTTGCCCCTTTTGAGTATAAAAAGGTCATTTTTTCAGCTTGCAGGGCGGTGGCGGCCTCTGTTATATTGTATTTTCCGGTTTCAGTTTCGGCAAAAAGCCTATACAATGAAGACACCGGGCTTTTAATGGAAATTCTGCTTCTGACAGGGACTGTTGTTGCAGGAATCTTTATTTATTCGGGCATCCAGGTGGTTTTCAAAAGTCCTGAAATAAAACTTATGAAAGATTTGATCCGCAAAAGAGAGAAAACGGAATAGATGACATTTCAGGAAAAAATGTTTCTTTTTTTCACTATTGCGCTTCTTTTGCTGGTGCTGACGCTGATCGTATTCAGTAAAAACGGGGTTTTGGATTACACCCGTCTTGCAAAAGAAAAAGCCGCCGTATTACAGGAAAAGGAACAGATAAAAAATAGAAACCAGAGTCTTGAACAGGAAATCAGAAGGCTGAAGCATGATCTTGATTATTTGCGTCATGTGGCCCGGCATGATCTGAAAATGACTGCGGAAGACGATGTGATATTCAAAGTGATGGATCACGGGATCCAGGAAACCGGGAGGGATGATGACAACTGAGATAGCCACGGAAACACTGGCAAAATTATATGAAGAGCAGGGATATTACCGGGACGCACTGGAGCAGTATACTGCCTTGAACCGGGACGCTTCTTCTCCTGATATGGAAGAAGCCGTTCAAAGACTGCAACGAAAACTGGAAGAATCTGAGACAAAACATCAGCGGCAAAAAGCGGTTCTGCTTGCAGAACAATGGGGGGAACTTCTATTGTTGAGACGCAGGCTGAAGGGGGCTGCGTTGTGTATAGCAGACGAGTGAGAGGCGTCTATTTTTCCTTTACAATCCGGAATCCGAGACTGTTTCTTTTGGCTTTCGGCTGGTAAAAACTGCGGTATGCACTCCTCAAGCGGGCCGGCGTCTGGTGCCATCCGCCCCCTCTGATGATTCTCCGGTCTCCTTTCCGGGACAGCGGATCCACCACGTCGTTTTTGTATGTGTCTGTCACCGGCCCGGTTCTGCCGGTCCAGATATGCCGCCATTTGCAGGCATCCATCACCCATTCCTGGACATTTCCGTGCATGTCGTACAAACCCCATGCATTGGGCTTTTTGGTTTTTACAGGGTGCGGTTTAAGTTCTCTTGCCGGGTTCTGGAGACCCGAATTGCCACAGTACCAGGCCAGCTTGTCAAGGACCGGGTCGAGCGGGCTGCAGGAATTATGGGTAATGGGGCCTTCAGCAAAGGCGGTCCGGCTTCCGGCCCGGCAGGCATACTCCCACTCCGCTTCCGTTGGGAGCCGGTATTTGTCCGTGTTTTCCACCTGGTTCAATACCCGGATAAATTCCCTGCACTGATCCCATGACACCGAGTCCACCGGGTATTGGCCCCCGTATTCCGAAAAGGCGGAGGGGTTGAAACCGACCAGGCGTTCCCACTGTTTTTGCGTCACTTCGGTTTCCTGCATATAAAAATCCTCTGAAATGACCACCCGGTGCTGCTTTTCATTCCAACGGCGCCCGAGTTCTCCTTTAGGGCTGCCCATGATAAAACTGCCGGCCTCGATCAAAATAAAGCGCATGCCCAGCTGGTTGGTGATGGTTCTCTGCTGGGCGATGGCGTTTACAGGGGATAATAAGAAACATGCGAATCCGAACAGGATAAAAAGGAAAGATAGATTTTTCATGTCATGGGCCGCCTTTTCTTGATCCGTTTGCGATCATGGAATATGGACTTCTTCTTTTTCATACCATATTCCGTCGGCAAGGTACAGCCTGAAATAAGACAGGATTCACCATGTTGCGCGTAACATACAGGTTGAAAATTTTGTAAAAAATGATATGACAAAGAAAAATGATATAAAATTAAACGGGAGTGAGAATCATGGAAAGAAAAGCCAAGGCCGGAAAAAACACCAGAAAAAAGCAGAAAGAGCAGGCTTCCGCGGAACCGGAAGAAGGCACAGGGGCTTCTCTTTTAAAAAAGAACGAGCTTACCATTATATTTGTTGGTGCGGGAATTTTAACTGCGATCATTTTTTTTATTTTTTTTAATCCTTCCGGTGCAAACCGGGACAAAAACACTGCTGTTCATGAAATCCCTTCTGCATCCAATGCGGACCTGACCCAACTGCAAAAACGGATTGACAGGCTGGAAACCGTGATAAAAGAAAGATCCGCTGCAGGGCAGGCTGAGTCTGCAGAAGGATCCACCGGAAGGGTTTCTGAAAAGAACCTGGATGGCGAATCGCTTGATTCCTACAGAAATCGGGTGGAACGGATCGAGACCGCGCTTTCCGTAAAAATGGAGGCGGTTAACAAAAGAATCGACAGTTTGGAAAAAAATATGTCCGGGCTGTCTGACAAGCTCTCTTCCATTAGTTCCCCCCCGGGGTCGAATGGTTCGGGAAAGGAAAAAAAGGTTTCCAAAGATATAAAGAAAAAATCAATGTTTCATACGGTGCAAAAAGGGGACACCCTGTACAGTATCAGCAGAAAATACGACACCAGTGTGGAGAACCTCCGGAAAATCAACAACCTCGACGAAGACTCGGCCATTTATCCGGGGGACAATCTGGTTATAAAATAGAATAAATCATAAAAA
>CAYFVA010000165.1:1617-5288 GCA_964346265.1 uncultured Desulfobacterales bacterium | reverse complement strand
GTATGGATCTGTCCACGTTTGCTCCCGAACGCCTTCTTGAAAACAGACCCCTGGTCGAAGGTGGACTGGTATAGGGCGTGGATGCTTGTTTTATTACCGGGCCCCCCTGGTAATTTTTAATATTACCTCTTGACAAGCGATATCCATTGAAATAAAGTATTTTTCAAATGAGGACCATTCAATTTATTTGACACATTGAGCAGACAAACACCCGTTATTTCCCGGGGACAGCGACAGCACATATGATGTAACGAGTTGAGGTGACAAGAAAAACGAATTTTTCTCGCTCGCAGTTCATATTCACCCTAAGCCGGAGAGGAAAAAGATGGTTCAAATTGTTCTGGACAGCCTGATTTTCGGATCTGAACTGGCTCTTCTTGCCATCGGCGTCACAATGGTATACGGCTCATTACGATTCCCCAACTTCGCCCATGTGGAGTTCGCCACGGTGGGGGCTTACCTCACTCTTGCCCTGTGGCCGTTTTGCGGCCTTTTCTTGAGTATTGTACTGGCTGTGGCGTTCACCGGCTGCATCGGCGTTCTTTCCGATGTCCTGATATTCCGGCGGCTGCGGGAATCCACCCCGATTCTTCTGATGATCACCTCGTTCGGGCTGGGCATTGTCCTCAGGGAAACAGTGCGGGCGATCTGGGGGACCAACCCCTATTTTTACGAACTGGGTCTGCAGCAACCCTGGCACATCATGGACGGCAACATCACACCGGTCCAGGCATCCATCATCCTCATCACCGTCATCTGTACCCTGCTCTTTCACCTGCTGTTGAACAAAACCAAACTGGGAATCGCCATGCGGGCCACGGCAGACAATCCCCAGCTGGCCGAAGCCAGCGCCATCCACACCGAACAGGTAATCCGGATGGTCTGGCTGATCGGATGCAGCTTCGCCGCCCTCGGCGGGATCCTTATCGGACTGGAGACGCAGATTCACCCGAGAATGGGTTTCGGAATCATTATACCGGTATTTTGCGCAGCCATTCTCGGAGGCATCGGCAACCCGTACGGCGCGGTTATGGGAGCAGCCATCGTGGCGTTTACAGCGAATATCGGTCTCAGTATCAACTGGGCGCCGCTGGGCCAGATGCTGGGACTCACCGAAAAAGCCTATGTATCGATTCCCACGGGATACAAGGAAGCGATTCCGTTTCTTATACTTATCATCGTATTACTGTTCAGGCCCCAGGGCCTGGTTAGGGATCCGAGCAAATGATAGACTTTTTTGTATACCTTTTGACCATGATCGGTATCTGGTCCATTCTGAGCATCAGCCTGAACGTCCAGTACGGTCTTACCGGTTTGATCAACCTGGGGCATGTGGCCTTTTTCATGATCGGGGCCTATGTCTCCACCATACTGGTGATGCTGATGGGGTTTTCCTTCTGGGTCGGATTTATCGGAGCAATGGTGAGCGCCGGGCTTTTCGGCGCGGTGATCGCCTTGCCCACGGCGAATCTCAGGGAAGACTACTGGGCCATAAGCACGCTGGCATTCGCGGAAGTCCTGCGACTCTTTTTTCTCAACCAGCCCCTTCAGGGACCGTATATCGGGGCCTCTTTCGGGATCAGCGGCATTCCCGCCCCATTGAGGGATCTTTTTTCCAACCAGGGGTACGGATTTTTCTACCTCGGCCTTGTACTGATCTGCCTTGCCGTAGCCTACTTCACTGCGGAATGGTTTACCCGGAAACCCTTCGGCCGGGTATTAAAAGCCATCCGGGAAGGGGATGAAGTCCCGCTTGCCATGGGAAAGAATGTCGGTGCATTCCGGGTACGATCGATGTTTCTCAGCGGTATGCTGGGCGGTATGGCCGGTTTTCTGTTCGCCCACTACAACGGGTTCATTTCTCCCCAGTATTTCCTGCCCCTGGAGACCTTCATGGTATGGGCCATGGTAATCCTCGGCGGATCAGGGAACTATAAAGGGGCCATTGTCGGAACAGTGGTGATCCAGGCCATTTACAACTCCACCCGGTTTATCAGCAAATCCCTGCCGGTGGAGGCCACCACCATTGCATCCCTCCGGATGATCCTGATCGGGGTTCTGATCATTCTGGTGATTCTGTATATGCCCCAGGGACTCGTCTCTGAAAAAAAACGCAGGTATGACCATGCAGACAATACTTGAAACCGACAACATAAGCAAACGGTTCGGCGGAATCGAAGCCCTTGACGGGGTATCCATCCATGCCGAAACCGGAAAAATCACCGGCCTTATCGGGCCGAACGGATCGGGGAAGACGACCTTGTTCAACATCATCACCGGATTCATCCCGCCGGATCAAGGCAGTATCCGTTTTTCAGACCGGGAAATCAGGGGACTTCCCCATTATAAGATCGCCCGGCTCGGCCTTTACCGGACATTCCAGATGAGCCTCAATCCTCAGCGGATGACGGTGATGGAGAACATGCTTCTCTGCCCGCAGGAGCAAGCCGGAGAAAGCATGGTAAAGAGCATATTCAAGCACGGACTTGTAAAAACCCAGGAAAAGCGACACCTGGAAAAGGCAAGGGAAATACTCGAGCTGGTCAACCTCGGGCACATGTCCGACACCCTGGCAGGCAGTCTGTCCGGGGGACAGAAAAAGCTTCTCTGCCTTGCCCAGGCCCTGATGGTCGATCCCAAGCTGATCCTGCTGGACGAACCCGTGGCCGGAGTCAACCCCAGACTCATCGACGACATCCTGGCCACCATCAGAAAGCTTAGGGAACAGGGCCAGAATTTCCTGATCGTGGAGCACAACATGAAGGTGATCCGGCAAATCTGCGATCATGTGTTTGTACTCGATGCCGGCAGGCTCATCGCCCAAGGCGAGCCTGAAGCCACGCTGAAACAGGAAGAAGTACTGCGGGCTTATCTGGCCGCGCCCCGGTCCGGAGAATCCGAAACCGGCAGTACCCGGGAGGAAACCGAATCATGAGTCTGGTGAATATCGACAGTGTATCCGCCGGGTACGGTGGAGCTGAAATCCTGCACCATGTCAGTCTTCTGGCGGAAGAAAAAGAAGTGGTAACCATTATCGGCCCTAACGGGGCGGGCAAATCCACCCTGCTCAAAACGCTTCTGGGGTATCTTGCCCCCACCACCGGCCGCATTTACTTCGACGGCAAAGACATCACCCGGCTTCGGGCCGACCAGCGGGTCAGACTGGGGATTTCCTATGTACCACAGCTGGACAATGTGTTTCCTTCTCTCAACGCGGAGGAGAATCTGGTCATGGGCGGGTATTCTTTGCCCAAAAAAGAGATCAAGCCACAGATGGATCGGGTGTACGCCCTGTTTCCCAGGCTTTCCGATCGGAAAAAACAGCGGGCAAGAACCATGAGCGGAGGAGAAAGACAGATGCTGGCCATGGCAAGGGCGTTGATGACCGAACCCAGGCTGGTTCTTCTGGATGAACCCTCGGCCGCCCTTTCACCGGGAATGGCGGACCAGGTCTTTGAAAAAGTGATCCAAATCAGAGACCAGGGCAAAGCCATCATCATTGTGGAACAGGATGCCCAGCGTTCCCTCGGCATTTCCCAGCGGGGATACGTTCTGGCCAACGGGGAAAATATATTTGAAGGCATGGCGTCAGAGATCCTGGCGGATAAAAAGATAAGAGAAGCCTATCTCGGCTCTGCCGACACCTGAAAATCGAGTACCGTCATTCGCAT
>CAYFVA010000165.1:0-1517 GCA_964346265.1 uncultured Desulfobacterales bacterium | reverse complement strand
CCCAACAACCCGTTCGGCGTGGGAATCGAAATCAATTCCTGTGAGACGCTGGCCGAGGACTTTGGAGGCGAATGCGTCTCCAACGTGCGGTACAAAATGAAACAGTCGGATTACCGGGCCGAAATCCGGTCCGTTTTCGCGCCCAAACCTGAAGCGGTTTTCTACACCGCCTACGGCACCGAGGCCCGCCTGATCCTCAGGCAGGCGTACGAACAAGGGAAAACCCCGCCCAAAGGTTGGTATGCAGACTACATCACCATGTGGACCAACGAGGTATCAGAAATGCCTGAAATCGCTGAAGGCATAAAAGGACTGATGCCAGGTGCCTCCGGGGAATTTTACCAGGAGGAATATGCCAAGCCGTACACCGAAAAATACGGCCGTCCGCCGAGCACATCTTTCGGTCCCTACGGATATGACGCAGCCATGCTGGTGGCGCTGGCCATCGAGAAGGCGGGCGCATCCGACGCGGATTCAATTCGCAAGGCCCTGCCTGAAGTCTCCAAGACCTATCTGGGTGCGACTGGAGACAAAACATTTGACAAAAACGGAATGCAGGCAAGCGAAACATACATGAGAAAGATATACACAAACGGAGAACTCAAGGATTATCCGCTTGATTAATAGCCGTTGACTTTCTGGAATGCAGTGCTCCCTGGTACCGACATATCAGGGAGCATTGATAATCAAAGGAGGAAAAACCAATGGCAGGCACCGTTCTTTACCTGAGTCGTGAAGATGTGGAAAACGCGGACGTAAAGATGCAGGAAATTATCGATGCCCTGGATGCCACCTTCAGGGAAAAAGGGGAAGGCCGCTTTGAAATGCCGCCGAAACCAGGTATTCATCCGGGGGGAGATTCTTTCATGCACGCCATGCCCGCGTATGTGCCGAAACTCAAAGCAGCCGGAATCAAGTGGGTGTCAGGGAATCCGAACAACCAGAAGAAAGGACTTCCCTACATATCGGGCCTCTTGATTCTCAACGACCCGGAAACCGGCATCCCCCTGGCGATCATGGATGCCACCTGGATCACCGGTACGCGTACCGGTGCCGCGTCCGCAGTGGCAGGGAAATACCTGGCAAGAAAAGACAGTTCCGCCATGGGCGTGATCGCCTGCGGCGTCCAGGGCAGAAGCCACCTGGAAGCGTTCTCCTGCCTTTTCGACCTGAAACACGTACGGGCGTACGACATCGATCCGGCAGTGGCAGAAAGGTATGCAGACGACATGTCAAGCAAACTCGATATGGATGTTCGGCCTGTCAACTCTGCCAAAGAGGCGGTAACGGATATGGACATCGTGGTCACCAGCGGCCCGATTTTCAAGGATCCGTCCCCGGTCATCGAGCCGGACTGGCTTGCTCCCGGCGGATTTGCAAGTCCTGTGGATTTTGACTCGTACTGGAAGCCGGCAGCCCTGAAGCAGATGGACAAGCTTGTGACGGATGACATCGAGCAAATGGAGTATTTCCGCAAAATCGGGTACTTCAAACAGACACCCACCGGTTTTGCAGAC
>CAYFVA010000164.1:0-5289 GCA_964346265.1 uncultured Desulfobacterales bacterium | reverse complement strand
AGAGCACTCTTTCAGTTCAGCAACCAGCCTTTCGACAACTGGTGTGTACTGCTCTTGAAGCTGGTTGATCTCGGACAAGAGTTTTTCCCGGTAGAACACCACCTTTGACTCGTTGCCCATTATCATGTCCAGCTGCCGGGTATGAATGTTCAGGTGTCCGAGAAATATCAGCTGCCGGATAATCTCCTCTGGCGGCCTGGTTTCCGTTCTGGCGATCAAAACATCCTCCTTGACCCGGGTGGAAAACTCAATGGTCTCCAAAAGTTCGCGGAGAAACTTGACCCGCCTGTTGCGGCGCTGGCTGTCCGCAGCCCCTCCCTTGAACTGGAAGCTTATATAGTTCTCTTCTTCCTGACAACTGACCATTGCCTCGATGGTGGAGTAATGAAAGCCAAGGCGGGACGTGAAACTGCAGAAATTCCGGGTGATCATGAAATAGTTCTTTTCACTGTAGGGCGAACGCCGGCCGGTGATCAAGGCAGTGTTGGTTGTGGCCTGAAACATGACGGAAAGCATTCCTCTGCTGTCGACGGGCGGCGGCCCCTCCCAGGGAATGGCCAACATTCCTTCCCAAAGGGCAAGCATGGGAATGGATGCGATTTCCGAGAGTTTTACCCGTTTGCCCGGGACCTCCTCTCTGAAACCGTCATTAAGATTCAGCACCCACCACTGCATCGGGACCTTGTAGACCAGCTGCTTGGCGACTCCCTCTGAAAAGGCGCTCCGGGTGCCGAAATTAAACATTTCATACACCGATTTTTCGTGGATGAAGCGGGTCATATCATGCAGGGTCCGGCAATTTTCAGGTGTAAACTCCCGGGAATCAGGATCGATCAGATTGAGTGGAACCACCCATCGGCTGATATCTTCGAGAGTGCGATAGACAGGACTGTTTGCCATAAGATTCGATTTCGGTCTCCCAGACTTGAGCAACTCATTTATTGAGCCCTGATGAATTTGTCTCCGTTCGGCATCCACTGTTACCGTTTTGCCGGATTGAAGCGACTCCATAGCGTCTTCGAGATTAAAAAGGGCGGGGATGCCGAATTCCCGTGTGATGTTCGCAAGATGCCCTGCAAAACTTCCATGTTCGGTTATCACTGCTGCAGCATGTTTTAACATGGGAGCCCAGCTCGGCAGGGCGTGCTTGACAACTACAACCGAACCATCCGGGACCTGCATCGCATCGTCACTGGTCCGCACCATGAACACCGGCCCTGCTGCAGCTCCCTGGCTGGTCGTGATTCCCCCTTCAAGAAGAATGGTTTCCTGTTCCGGCATCCACTCAGACGACCCGGAAAGAGTACTTGCCTCTACCTGGACCAATGGCCGGCACTGGAGACAGTAAAGGGTTTCATTGCGGTCGATGGCCCACTCGATATCTTGCGGAAGCTGAAAATATTCCTCCAGGACCACTGCCATATGAGCAAGGCTGCAGAGCTGGTCTTCCGTCAGACACGAGGTGTTTTTCATACTTTCAGACACCGGCTCTTTCAAGATTCCATCCTCAGGCGAACAGATCGCCTGTATAGGCTTTTCATGGATGGTTTGCCGTAAAGAACGATAGGGTTTGCGGCATGATACAGCAAACCGGTCGCCGGTCACGCTTCCGTCCATTACGGAGCTCGGCAATCCCCAGGAGGCGTTGATGATCGTTTCTTCTTCATCCGGCTGGAAAGGGTCCCTGGAATAGGTTATACCCCCCGTTACCGAATCAATCATCTGCATGCAGCCCACCGACATGACATTCCCCTCGTTTTTGATACCGCAGTTGAAGCGATAGATGGTTGCCTGCAGGCTGTATTGGCTGGCGATCACCTCCTTGTATGCCTGGAGGAGACCTTTGCGCTCCACATTCAATTTTGAGTCATACTGACCCGCAAAAGAGGATCCGTCCGAATCCTCTCCCTTTGCACTGCTTCTTATGGCCAGCTTAACCGGCCCGCCCGCGCTTTCCGTGAGCTGATCATAGGCATGGTACATCTCATGGGAAAGTTTGTCAGGTACGGGGGAGGTGGTAATCAGTACCCGTATCTCTTCACAGATTCGACCAAGACTGCTGAAATCAGCAAAATCCGCAGACTGGAGCCGGCGGTCGATCTCTGTCTGGAGATCGTTCTCCCGCAGGAACAGATCGTGTGCTGTTGATGTCACGACAAAAAATCCGGGCACTCGTAATTCGGTTTTGTTGTGAATTTCTCCCAGTCTGGCCATTTTGTGGCCCGTCAGGTGATGCAGGTCATCTCTGATTTCGTCCATAAAGACCACCAGGCGGGGGTCATCCGGAGGAGGGGCGGGCGCAAGGAGTTTTGATATGGCCGATTCGATTTCATAGAAGCGCTGATAGAGAGTTTCGTATTTTCCCGGCATCAGTTCGTCAAGGTTCTGGATCATGCGGAAAACCTCAACACACACAGCCGTGGCGGCAGCTTTGATCATGGGCATGCCGAAGGGCTCTGTCTGTTTCAAAGCCTTCTCCATTTCAGCCATTTTTTCCAGCGCCCTGGTATTGGAATTTAAAAGCAGTTTGAAGTTATGGTAACGAGCCATAAACGTCAGGCGCAGATCCTTGACAACCTCCGATTCCGTTGCAGGCCTGCTCCTGAAAAAACGTCTCTTTATCCATTGAGAAATGCCCATTACGTTACCGGCTTTACCTCTCTGAACTGACGATAAAATACGGATGGTTCCGCCGGGATGACAAAGACTCTTCCTGAAACATCAGTGCTTCATTTGTAATTGAGGCAGGCAACGGATAACTCCCCTTCCCGGCAGCATAAAAGCGGTCTTTACCGTGAATATGATTACTCCTGCTCCGCACCACTATCCCGGGCATCCGAAAGCTTTTTGTGACTGTAGGCCAGCTCAAGTTTCTCCACCAAATCGTCGATTCCAACCGGTTTGATCAGGTAATCGTAAGCTCCCTCTTTCATTCCGGTGATTGCCATATCCGGCCGGGCGTGTCCGGTCAACATGATCACGTGTACCCGGGGGTGCTTCGCCCTGATTTCCCGAAACGTTTCAAGACCGCTTTTCCCGGGCATCAGAACATCAAGCACTACAATGTCATATTCTCGTTCATCCACTGCTTTGATTGCCTCTTCTCCGCTGGACAGAGACTCCACATCAAACCCGCGAATCTTAAGCCGCTCAGCCAGTGTTTCCGCAAAACTCTGTTCGTCGTCCACCAGAAGAACCCTGATTTTCATCAGCCGATCTCTTTCCTCAATCCGGAGGTTGATCTCATCGGCAGGCAACCCGGAACAACAATTCCTTATCGCCCGCCCGCCTTCAGATTATAGCCATGAGATTAATTTCATTTTATGTGTAAGATATTCCTTTCCTTTTTGTCAATCAAAAAATAAACTATTCCGGCAGCAGATCGGCTCCGGGCGGTGTAAAAGGCAACGATCATATCCATCTCTTTATTTCCGAGGGCCTTACATGCTGAAAGAACACCAACAGAATTTGAAGTCTTGCCTTTTTCAGGATTTTGCATTGACAATACCACGATCCTTTTATATTCAATTGAGGAGGTACGCTGTGTTTTGGATGACTATGAAAGAAATTGGCTATAATGAGCCGACCTGAGTTCACATTCGAGATGGGCCTTACCTTCGGAGTGGTGGCCGTGGTCGTACTCCTGTTCCTGTCGGACAGGCTGCGGGTGGATGTGGTGGCTTTGCTGGCCATGCTCTCTCTTCCTTTTCTCGGCCTTATTCCGCCGCGCGAGACTTTCCAGGGGCTGGCATCCAATGCGGTGGTGTCGATCATCGCGGTCATCATCATGGGCCGGGGGCTGGACCATACCGGCATAGTCAGCCGCAGCGTGCGGCCTATAATGCGGCTGGCCGGGGGGCGCAAGCGCCGCATCGTGCTCATCTTTTCAGTCGCGGTGGCGGTCATCTCCTCATTCATGCAGAACATAGGCGCAGCAGCGTTATTTCTGCCCGCCATACAGCGTCTTTCCCGGCAGACGGGAATTCCCATCTCGCAGATCCTCATGCCCATCGGCTTTGCCGCCATTCTGGGCGGCACGGTCACCCTGGTGGGCTCCAGCCCGCTGATCATGCTCAACGACCTTTTGCAGCCTTACGATCTGGCGCCTTTCAACCTCTTCAGCGTGACTCCGGCCGGCCTGCTCCTCATGTCCGGCGGAATCCTCTTTTTCATGATCTTCATGGAATGGGTCCTTCCCAGGGGCAAAGATGTCGAAATCGTGGAGCATGTGGACCCGCTTCGTTTCTACCCCGAGCTGAAGACGCTGCGCGAGATAACCTATCCTGCTGAAGCCGGTAATGCCCTGCAGGTGATGGACCTTTGCGATGGATATAACATCCACGTGGTGGCCCTGCATGAGCGGGAGGAGAGCGGGGTGCTCCTGCCTCCGGACAGGGAGATGCACATCCCTCCGGGTGCGGTGTGCGCAGCCTACGGCGCGGAGGAGGAGTTCGGCAAGCTTTCCGATGACCTGGGCTTTACCGTGACGGAGCCGAATCTTCTCGCAAGGGAGCTTTCAAGCGACCTGGCAGGTGTGGCAGAAGGGGTGATATCCCCGCATTCCGCTTTTCTGGGCAAGAGCATGGCCCAGGTGCGCTTCCGCCACAGCTTCCGGCTGGCACCTTTGGCACTGTCCCGGGGTGAGGAGGTGTTTTACACCGGCCTTGGCCACATGGTTCTGCGGCCGGGCGACACCCTGCTCATGCATGGTGCGTGGGAGAGCTTTAAAGCGATGCGGCCCAAGCGTGACGTGCTTTTCGTCCAGTCTCTGGACTTCGAGGTGCTGCATCCGCGCAAGGCCCTGGCCGCAGTGAGCTGTTTTGCTTTGGCCACTCTGCTGGTCATCTTTTCCAGCCTGCCTCTCTCGGTGAGTCTCATGACCGGGGCGCTGGGCATGGTGCTCACCGGCGTATTAACCATGGAAGAGGCCTATCGGGGTGTGGATTGGCGTACGGTCTTTCTGCTGGCCGGGCTCATCCCCCTTGGCATGGCCATGCAGCGTACCGGGGCCGCCGGATGGATGGCATCATCTCTGCTGGGCCTGACAGGCCAGCCGCCTCCGTGGATGTTCTTCTTTCTGTTGGGTCTCATTTCCACGGCGCTGACCCTGGTGGTGTCCAACGTGGGGGCAACCGTGCTGCTGGTGCCCCTGGCCGTGGACATGGCTTCGGGCCTGGGCATGGACCCGCGCCTGGCCGCCCTGGTGGTGGCTCTGGCGGCCTCCAACTCCTTCATGCTGCCCACCCACCAGGTCAACGCCCTGTACATGGGGCCCGGAGGGTACCGGGC
>CAYFVA010000163.1:0-5293 GCA_964346265.1 uncultured Desulfobacterales bacterium | reverse complement strand
CGCTCCCGGGTGGTGCCGTCATGGTCATAAGTGACAGTGCCGTCCTTGACCGAGATCACTTTGGCGCTTGTGTTCACCGTGACCCCGTGCATGTCAAGGGCGCCCATGAGGACCCATTTGGTGGATTTGCCCACATCACCGCCCGCCTTGGGCAGCATTTCAAATACGGTCACGTTTGAACTTCCTTTGAACATGAGTTCCCTGAGCCGATCCACGGGTTCCGCCTGGTAGGCAAACAGGAAATACAGGGTTTCCGGGGAGATGGTGCCTTTAGAGGCAATGTAGTGGGCCGTCTCCAGTCCCACGGAACCGCCGCCGATCACGGCCACTTCCCGTCCCGGGGGCGGGTCGTCCCGGAGCACGTCCCACGAGGAAACCACTGTCGGGTCATCGATCCCTTCAATGGGCGGGGTCAAAGGTTCGGCTCCCTGGGCCACGATCAGGGCGTTGGGATTTTTCTGCCGGATCTTTTCCACATTCATTTCCGTGTTCAAAAACAGGTTGATGTCGTACTTGTCCAGCATGGCCGTGTAATACCGGATGTATTCAAGGAGTTCTTTCTTGTGGGGCGGAGCTGCCGCAATCGGGATCTGTCCGCCGATGCCGCCGGATTTTTCATAAAGAGACACCCGGTGGCCGCGCTGTGCTGCGGTAACTGCGGCTTCGAGTCCTGCCACACCAGCGCCGACGATCATGACGTCCTTGGGATGCGGAGCCGGTTCCGCAATTCTTTCCAGCTCGAACCCGGTCCTGGGATTGGAGATGCAGTACACCGGCTGCCCGGAGAAAAGCGCGTCCGTGCATCCCTGGGAACAGGCCACGCAGGGGCGGATCTCCTGTTCTCTTCCTTCCAGCGCTTTTTTGGGCCATTCATGGTCCGCCAGAAGCACCCGGCCCAGGTTCACCATGTCCGCCGAGTTGCTCCGCAGCACCGTTTCCGCGTCATCCGGGGTGGTGATCCGGTTGGAAGCGATCACAGGAACGGACACCGCATCCTTCACGTTGCGGGCCAGATACGAATACCCGGTCCTGGGAAGCTGCATCGGAAGCTGGGGCACCTTGGATTCATGCCAGCCCCCGGTCACGTTGATGATATCCACGCCGCTTTTCTCATACACCTTTGCGATCTCGGGGGTTTCCGCGTCCGTGGTGCTGTCCTGTACAAAATCGTTGCCTGCCATGCGGATGCCGATGGGAAAGTCCGGGCCCAAGGTGTCCCTCATTTTAGCGATCAGTTCGGCAGGAAACCGGGTCCGGTTTTCAAAGCTGCCTCCGTACTCGTCCTCCCGCTGGTTTTTCAAAGGAGAGAGGAACTGGCAGATCAGGTAGCCTGCCGACCCGATGATCTCCACGCCTTCGAACCCGGCTTCCCTGGCCCGGGCCGCTGCATCGCAGAAGGACTGCTGCACGGTGCGGATGTCTTCATGGGTCATTTCCCTGGGGGTGGTTTTGGAGTATTTGGAGTACACCGCAGAGGGTGCGATCGGGGTTTCGTTGTTGATCAAAATCGGTGTGGAGTACGCCCCGGCATGGAACAGCTGCACCCAGGGACTTGCCCCGTTTTCCCGGATTTTTCCGGCCAGTTTTTCAAACGAGGGCACGGCTTCGTCATTGTCCAGGGACAGGGCGAATATCCCGGACCCGATCCAGTCCACCCCCACCGGCCCCACGGTCACGATCCCGGCCCCGCCTGCGGCGATCTCGGAAAAATAGGCATAGTACCGGTCGTTGAGTTTCCTGTCATAGGAATAAAACAGGGCGAGCGACGGATAGGCAATCCGGTTCTTCACCTGGAGCGAGTTAATCTGTATGGGCTCAAAGAGTCGCTTGTAGGGTTTGTGCATTCTCATCTCCTTTGGTTGTTTTCAGACAATCCACATCACGGACCGGAACCGGTCCAGCTCGGTTTCCACGGAAAGGCCCCGCTCTTTCAGTTTCTCGATGAGCTCGGGCCGGTTGAACCGGAGTGTCGGGTTCATTTGATATTCCTCCGCCAGTGTGGAAACCACGTGATCCGGCGAATAAGCCCTGCGGAATTCCTCGATGGCCGGGTTGTCCGGCTCAACGGTTTCGGCGGTATCCATGTACTCTTCCACGTAGTCGTGGCCCGGGTAAATCACCGTGTCATCGGGAAAAGACATCAAAAATTTCAACGATTCCAGCAGGGCGTTGAAATCCCCTGTCATGCATTTGCCGGCCTTGCCGATAAACAGGGTGTCGCCTGTGACAAGTGTCCCGTTAAAATGAAACACCACCGAATCCCGGGTATGGCCCGGTGTGGGGTACACCTTGATTGTTTCCCCTTCCAGGTCAAAGCCCTGGTTTCGGACCAGCTTTTTGATCTCGAGGTATTCGGCCCCGCTTTTGTCCAGGACCTTTTGGTTGCCCGTGGTATGGTCCGGGTGGGTGTGGGTATTGACCACGTATTTGAGGGTAAGTCCGAGGTTGTCCACGAATGACAGGATGTCTTTGACTGCCCCCGGATCCACGGCAACCGCTTCTCTGTCTCCGTATATCACATAGGCGAGGTTGTCCGCGCCGTATCGAAACTGCTGAATATTCATGTTGTCCACCTTTCTTTTCACCGGTATTTGAATGAATCAGGCCGTGGTTTCGGCCTCCACTTCGTCCATGCCGGCAAACACGCTTTTGTCGATCGCCTTTTCATAGGCGGATTGAGCCGTGATCCTCCCCTCGTTCACCAGCTGCAGCAGGTGCTGGTCCATGGTCTGCATGCCGGACGAGGTGCCGGTCTGGATGATGGAATTGATCTGGGAGATCTTGCCGCTTCGAATCAGGTTGGCAAGGGCGCCGGAACCGAGCAGGATCTCGTTAGCAGCGCACCGTTTGCCGTCCACCGTCCGCAGAAGCTGCTGGGCCACCACTGCCCGCAGGGACTCGGACAGCATGGTCCGGGTCTGTTCCTGCTGGTTCGCGGGAAACGCGTTGATGATCCGGTCAATGGTCTTGGCGGCGCTGTTGGTGTGCAGCGTACCGAACACCAGGATGCCGAGCTCCGCACAGGTCAGGGCAAGGGAAATGGTTTCCAGATCCCGCATCTCTCCGACCAGGATGATGTCCGGATCTTCCCTGCTTGCCACGCGCAGGGCATCTTTGAAACTTTTTGCATGGGTGCCCACTTCCCGCTGGGTGAAGATCGCTTTTTTGTTGACGTGAACAAACTCCAGCGGGTCCTCGATGGTGATGATATGGCCGCCCCGGGTCTCGTTGATGTGGTTGATAATCGCAGCCAGGGTGGTGGATTTTCCGCTGCCGGTGGGGCCGGTCACAAGGACCAGTCCTCTTTTGTACCCGGAGATGGTTTTCAGCACTTCCGGCAGGCTGAGCTTCTCCAGGGTGAGGATTTCAGAGGGGATAATCCGGAACACCGCCCCGATGCCCCTCCTGTGGTAGAGAAAGTTGCACCGGAACCGGGCCACCCCTTCGATTTCATAGGCCATGTCAAAATCCCGGTTCGTCTCCAGCTCCTGCTGCTGCTCCTTGGTAAGCAGTTCATACAAAAGCTTGCGGTTGGATTCATCAGTCAGCTTTGGGTGATCGGTGGGAACCAGTTCTCCGCCCAGCCGCAGAAGCGGGGGGAACCCCACCACCATGTGAAGGTCGCTGGCCCCTTTGTCTTTCATCTCTTTGAAATATTCATCGATCTTTGCCATAACAATTCCTTTTGCCGGGGATTCTGGGTCTGCAGATTTATGATTTCTGACGAGTGGAAGAATCCGGAGGACCGCCGCCCTCACCCGCCTTTGCCTTCTGCGGCATGCTGCCTGCCGCCTGCCGGATGGCTGCCGGGTTTTCCGCCACCTGCACGGCATCTTCCACAGAGATTCTTTCCTGCCTGACAAGCTCGAGAAGGGATTCATCCATCAGGCACATGCCGAGTTTCTTTCCGGTACGCATCTGGTTGGGAATCTGGTATACCTTGCCGTCCCGGATCAGGCTTGCAACGGGTGGTGTTCCCACCAGTATCTCGTAGGCAAGTTCCATTTTGTCGCTGTTGATTCCCGGCATCAGGCGCTGGGTGACCACAGCCTGGAGCGTCTCGCTCAACGTGTTGCGGATCTGGGCCTGGTCGCCGGGCGGGAACGAGTCAATGACCCGGTCCACGGTTTTGGGGGCATTGGTGGTGGAAAGCGTTCCGAGGACGAGATGGCCGGTTTCCGCCGCTGCAATGGCAAGGGAAATCGTTTCAAGGTCCCTGAGTTCACCGATCATGATCACGTCCGGGTCCTCGCGCAGCGCCGCCTTGAGGGAGTTGGCGTAGGACAGGGTGTCGCTGCCGATCTGCCGCTGGTTCACCACCCCTTTTTTCAAGGGATGGACAAACTCCACCGGGTCTTCCACGGTGAGCACGTGGTGAGCCCGGTTTTCGTTGATATAGTTCACCATGGATGCAAGAGTGGTGGTTTTTCCCTGGCCTGTTGCGCCGGTGACCAGTATCAGGCCCTGGTGATGGTCCAGCACCTTTTTCACGGTTTCGGGAAATCCCAGAGATTCCAGGGCGGGGATCTCCGGCGGAATGATGCGGAAGGCCGCGCTCATGCCGTTCTGGTGCATCATGGCACTACCCCGGAACCGTCCCAGGCCTTCTATCTCGTATGAAAAATCGAGCTGAAGATCCTGCTCCAGGATTTTACGCTGCTCTTCGTTTAAAAGCTCGAGGATCAGTCTTCTGGACAGATCCTCCGTCACCGGTTTGGATTTCAGCTTGATCAGATTTCCGAAACGCCTGAGGATAAAGGGTTCGCCCGGGGAAATATGGATATCCGACGCCCTGTTGTTCACCCCTGCCTTGAATACCTTGTCCAGTTCCGCCATTTCAACTCCGTTTGGTCATGATAAAATTCAGCAGGAGCGCCTTATGCATCCATGGGCTCCACCCAGATCGAATTGCAGACCGACACATACAGAAACGGAAATTTCCCGCCGCCGGCGCTGCAGTCGAATACCTCGTAAAAGAAGCCGGAATACTGCGCCAGGTAATCCGACATCCGGTCATACCCGGAGATATCCACGGACCCGATGACAGAGTCGCCGTTGGACAGCCGGATTTTCAGCCGATACAGGTTGCTCCCGGCAATGGGACGCTCGACCTCCCCTTTTGGATCGATCCAGGCGATCCCCTGCTTGGAGACAAGCACCGTGGGGATCGAGTCCCGGTCATTGCGCACCACATCGTACATGATCATATCGAATGTCTCGTCATTGACAAGCTCTCCGGTGGTCCGTCCCGCCACATTAATTTTGCCTTCAAGTTTGCTGTTGTCAATGGTGT
>CAYFVA010000162.1:0-5299 GCA_964346265.1 uncultured Desulfobacterales bacterium | reverse complement strand
ACATCCGTGCCTGCGGCAGTTACTTGTATATGCGCCCGGGACAGCTTATCTCCCCTCTTCCTCAAAACTTTCCACCCGGTACACCTCGACGTCAAGGTCCCCCTTTTTCCACTGGTGTTCCGGCAGTCCGGCTTTCCTGCAAAGATGCGACAGAAACTCCTCCGGACCGGAGACCTGTTCCCATACCTGGGGAAGAAACGTGGCTGTTCTATTCTCTTTTGAAATGATCAACCCGTCCTCATAAGGAGTGATTTTGGCCAAAAGATCTTCTTTGTCCGTGTATTCAAGCACGGCGGGTTTTGTAAGAATGCTCACTTCAATTCGGACGTTTTCCAGCTCATCCGGCGAAAGGGGCGGGAATCTGGGATCTTCAAACGCGGCATGTAAAGCATTTCGTCTGACGCTATCCACCACTGTTTTTTCCGGTTCAAGATTTCCGATGCAGCCTCTCAGTTTCCCGTTCATCAAAAGAGTCACAAAAACCCCTCTTTTTTTGTGAAAAGAGGGATCAGAAAATTCTTTCTTCCAGGAATGCCGTTCTTTTTCCTCCCTTTCTATTTTTAGTTTTCCGGCAATAGTCCTGCGGGCAAGCTTCAGCAGCATGACACCCTGTTGATCCGTAAATTCTTTTTCCATAAATAATCTGTTCCAGTCCTTTTTGTTTTTTATACCACAATTCCTTTTTTTTCAAAACGCAGTTTCATACTGTCACGATGGGAACCTTTCCAGAAGATCCGCAAACAATCCGGACATATGTAAAAGGTATTATAGTATTTTTTGGTTTTCGGCTCCAGCCGATGAATGATTTTTTCCTTTTCAATTTGTTCGAGCTTTTTGTTGCACCGGCTGCAGCGGGTACAGAAATTGAACGGCCCTTTCATACCGAAAAAATGAAGCGTTTCATGGAGCTGGTCATACGGGTTTTGGCTTCTCAGCCGCCGTGCATATACAATCTCTTTTCTTTTCAGAAGACCGGTGTCCCGTGTCAGCACCACCCGCTTTTCTTCTCCGGCGATCCGGGCTATTGTCTTGTCTGAAAATGCGTCTGAAATTTTTACGTCAAAACCGAGCATGATCAGAAACCGGCCGAGCTTCATGACATTGACATCCGAGACGAATCGCAGTTCATCCAGCACCTCTTTGCGCAGAAAGCTTGGCCGGGTCACATCATACGGAGGCTCGATTCCTTCCACCACAAGTTCACCGTCGGATTCCGGATTGAATGAAAACCCAACCGGCATTTTGTTGAACAAAAGATTGCCGATTTCCGTATGCGGAATACGGAAGGACTCCACGATATCTTTCACCGAAGCCTTTCTCGCCAGTGTATATTCATGCTTGCTCCAGCGGCAGGCCCTGTTCAGAAAAAAATTCACTTCCCCTTTGAATATGATGGTAAGTTTCATAAAACTCGAGAAGCCCCTCAATACGGCACATATTCAAAAATTTGAGATATTTGACGTATAATAAAGCAATTCATACTTTTTTATCATATCATGGTATTGCAGAACCTGTAAAACATCCCTTTCGAGAATAAAATTCCGGGTATCAATCCGGCCGTCCGACTCTCTCAATACCGCTTATCCGGTTTGACTTAATGTTTTAAAAAAAATATTCTGGTGAACAGACTCAACAAGAGTCTGGACAAATCATTATCCTTTTTCTTCGACAAAACATCAAAATTTTTCGTAACAGGTGGCTGCCATGAAATTGATTGACCAAGCATTAATTCGAAAATTAAAAGAAAAAGGAGTGGAGGAATCTTTGATTCCCGGTTTCCTGCGCATACTGGCCAATGCACTGATGATCAGTCCGTCCATGTCCGCCGGGCAGCTGAACCAGCGCCTCAGCTATCTCGGGTGGGACGATGTGGAACTCGACTGGCGCACCATGGAACTTGCCAGGGCATTTTTCGAAGCCAAAGGGATTTCAAACCTTGAATACCGGGCCGCTCCCTGGTACGTAAACAGCAACGGATCCGAAGTAACCGTCGTATAAAACACTTCTGCAGAGTGACAATTTTCCCCTGCTCGACGGTTTCAAACCGCAGGTTTTGCCCCCGGCCGGTTACTTCGGGGCAAAGTATTGTTCCACCAGTGTTTCTGCAAGCCCTGTATACTCTCTGACACTGAGTTTTTTCATCCGTTCCTTGAAATCGGAAGGCACTTTTTCAAGGCTCTCTATAAAATTTTCATATTCATTGCGCCCGATTTTCTCGCCTCTTGTCAAATCCTTGAGCCTCTCATACGGATTTTCCTCTCCGCACACCCGCATCATGGTCTGAAACGGTTCGGCCAGAAGTGCACCGTTTTCGTCAAGGTCCCGGTTCAAAGCGGCCGTGTCCACATCGATCTTTCCGATTCCTTTCATTGCATTTTTCACACCGATGGTAAAATACCCGAACACCGTGCCGAGACTCCTGAGCACCGTTGAGTCGCTCAAATCCCTCTGAAATCTGGACTTCAAGAGTTTCACCGCCATATGCTCCATCATGGAGACGGCAAGGCCCATGTTGCCTTCACTGTTTTCAAAATCGATCGGGTTGACTTTATGGGGCATTGTAGAGGACCCGGTTTCCCCTTTGACCACACGCTGCCGGAAGTACCCCAGGCTGATATATCCCCACATGTCCCGGTCAAAATCGATAATCACGGCTGCCGCACGGATCATTGCATGCAGTATATATGAAAGGGACGCGTTCGGATTGACCTGAGTGGTACACAATACCGGTTCCAGGTTCAGTTTCTGAGAAATAAACCGGGAAGACGCTGAAATCCAGTCCACAGTCGGATAAACAAAATGATGGGCGTTAAAGTTGCCGGTGGCGCCGTTCAGCTTGGCCTGTACGTTTTTGGCTGCAAGAATGTCCCTCTCCTGCCGGATACGCCAGGCGAAATTCACGAATTCCTTGCCCACGGTGGTTGGAGTGGCGGGCTGTCCGTGGGTTCTTGACATCATGGGCACTGCTTTGTACTCCAGGGCCCTGTTTTCAATTTTTTCCAGAAGTTCATCCAGAAGTTCGACCAGTACGGTCTTTCCTTCCTGAATCATCAGCGCATATGAAGTATTGTTGATATCATCCGAGGTGCAGGCGAAATGAACCCACTCTTTCAAATGGGTCAACCCGTCTTTTTCCAGTCGTTCCTTTATAAAATACTCCACCGCCTTGACATCATGATTGGTGGTCCGCTCAATTGCCTTCACCGATTCCGCATCCTCTTTTGTAAAATGTTTGTATACAGTATCGATTTTTTCAAAATCCGCTTTTCCTGCAGTATCAAGCTTCAAATCCCCCAATACGTATTTGAGCCATTCAATCTCCACGAAAATCCGATGCCGTATCAATCCGTATTCGGAAAAAGTATCGCAAAGACTGTCTGTCAATCGTCCATATCTGCCGTCCAGAACCGAAAGTGCTTTTATATCATTCATACTTCCCTCGCTGCGTAAGCCGGCGCACCTTTTTCAAGGTGTCCGTTTGTTTTCAAGATCACGGTTATCAGTACCCTTTGGTTTCCCTTCTCATACAAAAAAACAGGCGTGATGCACAGCATCACAACAAAGATTGAAAACTGAATGAGACAACTTCCTGTCTCGTGTTTCCAGCTTTCGGTTTCTTGTATGGTATATATGCTAAACAGATGATTCGCAAACATTTTGTTTGAAATGAAGACATTCACTTGACAAATTGTGTTTAATTAAAGTATTTTACCAAAACTTTAATCACGGCGGAAAAATTATTTCATATGTTGCAGGAGTACTTTGAATTATGACTTTGACCAAAACCAACATCACGGAAACCATCGAACAAGAGCTGAATCTGTCAAGATCCGACGCTTACAACATAATGGAAGAATTTCTGGAAATTGTCAAAGAAACCATGGAAAACGGGGAGGATTTGATGATCAGCGGTTTCGGAAAATTCTGCGTGAATGAAAAAAAGGCCCGAAAAGGCCGGAATCCTGCAACTGATGAAGAAATGATTCTTCCCCCGAGACGGGTGGTCACCTTTAAGTGTTCAGGCAAACTCAGGGATCTTGTGAACGAAAAGAACTGACAAACCTCGTTTCATGAGGCTCTCTCCAATCCGTACCACCCGCATGATTTTACAATCCCGGACAACTTTCTTTTGAACACAATACCCGACCCCGTATCCGTTTTTGTGTTTTCGGACCCCTCCCGGCCGCCGGTACCGGAGGGACTTCGGAAGTACTGCCGGCTCAGCTGTCCGACCCTTTCAGATGCGCCGCCATGTACTGCCAGACCTTTTGTCTGATCTTTCGGGTTTCAAAGAGCAGTTCATGATACCCCTGTTCTATCGGCACGAATGAACAGCCCGGTGCCATACCGGCAAATCGTTTCTGGGCCTCGACATCCACCACCCGGTCTTCCAGTGCGCACAGCATGAGAACCGGAATGGTCACGCCGGAAGCATAAGCCGGATCCGTTAATCGTTCTATGGATCTGAACGCCGCATGGAGCCATCCCCAGGTCACATCCCCCAGGGCAAGATCCGGGTTCTGCTCCACGGCCCGGAAATGGACCAGAAATTTTTCCCTGTCATGGGTGAACAGGTTGGTTTCAAAACGGATCTTTTCCGGCACATAATCCTTGCCTCCTATCACATACCTTTCGGCAAGCCCGAAACGGCAGGCAATTTTCGCGATCTGCCTGGCAAGGGTTCTGGGAAAGGGGCCTGTGAGAATATCAATCATCGGACTGATAAGAACCGCCTTTTGCACAAGCCCGGGATGTTCTTTTATAAATCGAAGCCCGATGTGACCTCCCATGGAATGGGCCACAAACACCACAGGCAGGCGGTTGGGATTGATGTCCCGATCGAAGAGTACGCGAAGATCCGAGATATATGAATCAAAATCTTTTACATACCCCTTGTGCCGGTTGGCAAGCTCCCTGTCGGACAATCCCTGGCCCCGCCAGTCCAGGGTGGCCACATCAAAGCCCATTTTCTGAAATTGCCGGATAATGGAGACGTACTTTTCGATAAATTCGGCACGGCCGTGTAAAAGCACCACAAGAGCGGACGGGTCCGCCGTGAAAGAACGGGCAACGGCATACCGGATTCGGAGTCCGTCACGGGTGATAAACCAATCAAACCGGAGAGCCGGGGGAGCGTTCACTATCTTACACCTCTTTGTATTCAATTCGATTTCAGCCTTTTTCCTTCACCCCGTATAAAGCCTGATCCGCTGTCTTTATATCCATGATCTGATGCAACAGCTCACAGGTTTCATTACGTCAGTACATAGTATGATTTTTCTTCTTTTTCAACACGAAA
>CAYFVA010000161.1:0-5312 GCA_964346265.1 uncultured Desulfobacterales bacterium | reverse complement strand
GTAAGATGACCATTCTCCACAGATACTGGCTCAAGGAGTTCATCAAATATTTTTTTATCATTCATCTGATCGTCCAGTTTATCTTTGTGGCCGTGGATTATCTTTCCCGGATGGATCACTTTCTGGAGTCCAGCATAACCCTTTTCCAGGCCCTCGGATATATTCTTTTGAAGGTTCCTTTCATGTTCGTGGAATTGACGCCGGCGGTGGTTATGCTTGCGGTTATCGTTGTGTTCGGGCTCATGAACAAAAACAATGAACTGATGGCGGTTAAATCGAGCGGAGTTTCCCTATATCATCTGGTAAAACCGGTTGCGGTTGCCGGCATAGTCCTTTCTTTTGCCATGATTTTTCTCGGCGAAACCATCGTTCCGGTGACCATGGCCAGGGCCAACTATATCAAGTACGTGGTGATCAGGGGGGATCGCTCGGCTCACCGGTCAATGAAGGATATGTGGATGAAACAGAACGGAAATATCATCCATGTAAATTACTACAATCCTGCTAATAAAAAGATTTCCGGCATTACCTTGACCCGGATGGATGAGGCGTTCAAAATGGTCAAGCGGATTGATGCTCAAAGCGGCAGGTTCCGGAACGGAAGCTGGCACCTGTCCAATGTCATCGAGCAGGATTATGTAAAGGAACGGGACGAGTATGAAATACGCCACCGTTCAACTATGATTTATGATCTCCGCATCCAGCCGAAAGACCTTGAAAAGATTGCCAAAAAATCAGAAGAAATGAGCCTTGCAGAACTTTCCGACTATATCGGCAGAATCGAGGCGAAAGGGTATGACGCAAGCAAGTATCGGGTGGATTTCCATGCCAAAATCGCATTCCCCTTTATCTGTTTTTTAATGGCCCTGACCGGAACAGCCGCCGGGATGAGGCCGGTGGCAAGAACACACTTGCCGCTGGCCGTCGCCCTGGGGGTGCTGATTTCCTTCGTGTACTGGGTTATGTACAGCTTCTGTATATCCCTTGGATACGGCAGGATGCTCAATCCTTTCATGAGCGCATGGCTGACCAATATGATATTTTTATGTTTCAGTGTCTGGTTTTTAATAACAGTTGATGACTGATGAAAGAGGTAATCGAAAATATCATAAAGCAACCGTTCGCATCTGATCAGGACGGGTTCCGGGTCAGATGTCTCAAATCCGTTCTTTCGCTTTTATCCGGATTGTATGGGGGGGCCGTATGGGGGCGCCTGTTGTTGTATCGTTCGGGATTTCTGAAGAAAAAACGCCTTCCCTGTTTTGTTCTTTCCATCGGGAATATCACGGCAGGAGGGGCGGGAAAAACGCCTATGACGGTTCATGCGGCCAAAATGCTGCTGGAGGCCGGATACAAGACGGTGATCATCAGCCGGGGATACAAAAGGAAATCCGGGAAAGCCGTCCGGGTTGTAAGTGACGGAGACGCCATTCTCTGTGACGTGAGAAAAGCCGGAGACGAGGCGTATATGATGGCATCCTCGGTCAAATGTCCGGTGGTCGTGGGGAAAAGCCGGTATCATGCGGGCAGGCTTGCAGTGGAAAAGTTCAATCCGGATGTGATTTTGCTGGATGATGCATTTCAGCATCTTGCACTTGAAAGAGATGTGAACCTGCTGCTTCTGGATTCGAAACAGCCTTTCGGGAACAAAGCTCTTTTGCCGAGAGGGCCTTTGCGGGAACCTGTGGAATCGATCCAAAGGTCGGATGCGGTGGTGATGACAAGGGGGGCAGAAGAGAAAGAGGCATCTCAAGATCCCCGTGTGAAAAAGGCGGGAGTGCCCACTTTTCAAACCTTTCACGTGACGGCAGTTTCAAGGGTTATGGTAAATGGAGTAAAAATCGGTCAAACAGAACATGACACTTTAGCGGGAAAAAAGGTTTTTCTTTTTTCCGCCGTTGCCAATAATGATCTGTTCATCCATTCGTGCCGAAAACTGGGATTCCGCATTTCCGGGCATCTTGAATTTCCGGACCATTTCTGGTATACAGACCGCGACCTTGAGCGGATACTGACAAGGTACAGGGAAACCGGGGCCGACTGCATCGGTACAACGGAAAAGGATTATGTGAAAATACAAGACCGGGTTGCCGATTTTCCCGCACTGATCGTGTTCGATATTGAAATCGGTTTTCCAAAAGAGGACGGAGAGGCGTTCAGGACGTTTGTCCATAACCGCCTTACCGCATACCAGGCCATATAATATGGATCGGAAAGATAAAATTTTATACCACGGGGTTCGAGGGGTGGTCCGGTTGCTGGGGCTTATTCCTTATACCATGCATGAGGCTTTGGGACGGATTTTCGGCAGAGCCTGGTACAAATTGGATAAAAAACACAGAAATCTGACGATCAATAATATCCGGTATGCCTACGGGGATTCCGTTACAGGAGAAGAAGCTGAAAATCTTGCCGCAAAAGTGTTTGAAAATTTTTCAAGAATGGTATTCGAGCATGCCTGGTTCAGCCGTTTGGACCCTCAAGAGTATCACAGGTATTTTAGAGTTAAAGGTCTGCATCATCTTTACAGAGCCCATGCCAAAGGAAGAGGCGTGATATGCATCTCCGCTCATATGGGAAACTGGGAGCTGGGACTGGCAATGTATCAATTGTTCAAGGTCCCTTTTTGTGTGGTGTACAAACCGATTAAAAATCAGGGCATTAATGCATATCTGCTTGAAAAGCGTACGATTGAAGGGTTTGAGATGGTGGGAAAGGAAGGGGCCTCGAAAAACGTGCGGAAAATGCTTGAAAAAGGATATGCGGCCGGATTGTTGATTGATCAGAATACAAGAAGAAACTACGGCGTATTTATTGATTTTTTCGGGAAAAAAGCCTGTGCCAACAAAAACGTGGCCAAACTGGCCCTCAGAACGTCCGCGCCTGTGGTTCCTCTTTTTATTTACCGGGAAAAAGGGTGGTTTGTATTTGAAATACTGCCCGAAGTGGAGTTGACAAAATCGGGGGACCCGGAATCCGATATTTTTGAGAATACCCGGAAGTTTGCCGATATCGTGGAAGATTTTGTCAGAAAGTACCCGGAACAGTGGTTCTGGGTTCACAATCGGTGGCGGACAAGGCCCATGGAGGAGAAACTGAAAAAAAACAGTGGGGAAGAATAGCTTGAATGTGAGTATTTCCGAACAAAAGGCCGGCGCAACAGGTGTTCTGTTTCTTCTTTTGTTCAGTCTTTCGGTGTTTGTATCAAAAGCTGCTGTTAATTTGACCAGTGCTTTGCTGTTGCTCTGGATGCTGTACTATCTGACCGCTTACAACAAAAAACGGGTTGTGCTGAAATACCGGTATGCATGGATATTTCTTCTTCCCTTTGCAGCCGGTTTCTTTTTGAGTTTTTTCTCGCCATTAGGTCTGGAAGGAGCCGGCAGGTTTCTTGACGAATACAGGTTCTGGCTTCTGGTTTTGCCTTTTGTCGTCTTTGTGTCCCGGCCGGAAGACGTTGAAAAGATTTTTTTGTCCCTGAATCTGTCAGCTTTTGGCGCATTAGTTTACGGGGTCGTCTCTGTTTGGCCCGATATATGGCTGTCCAAATTTCCAACGCTTATGACGATCGGAAGACACTCTGATCTTATGTTTTCTTTGGCTCTGGCCAATATTGTGGTGCTGGTTACGTATCAATTCAACCTCTTTGAAAGGCAGGTCTGGATAAAAACCTTGCTTTTGATTAATACCGTGTTTGTTGTTTATTCGCTGATCGTATCGAAAATGTCGGCGGCATGGGTTGGTTTCCTGGTCGGTGCTCTGTTTTTTTCAGTTTTTTATTACAGGAAATTTTTTATCGTATTGATTGCCACGGCTGTCGGGCTTGCCTTGTTCGTCCCAGACACAATTAAAAAGGAAGCGGTGTCAATATTTGAATATGAAAACAGCCGCAGCAACACGATCAGGATACAACTGTATCGAACCGGTCTTGATTTTGTGCTGGAGGAAAAACTGTTTTTTGCAGGCACCGGCATTGAAAATTCAAAGGACCGGTATCTGGAATTCATGGACCGAAAAAGCGAAAACTATCAGAAAAACAACCCTGCATCTCTCACCCATCCCGGCAATTTTCATAATTCTTTCCTTCAGATGGCTGTAGATTGCGGTATGTTGTTCCTTATGGTATATGTTTTTTCTGTTGTTTATCTTTGCACATGGATGATGAAATTGATGAAGAATGCCGGTTCCAACGACAGAAGTCTCATCATTGCCGCTTTAACAGTCACCCTTGGTTTTTGGGTGTCCCAGCTTTTTCACGGAGGTTTGCATCATTATGCAAGCCTTTCCTTTCACCTGCTTTTTTTCAGCGGTTGTTTTGCTGCAAACAGATATGAGAAGCCGTTAAAAAGGATGGAGGCGGGACATCAATGAACGCAAATTCGCCCGAGATATGCCATTTGAATCTTGCCAAGACCTTCAGGGGAGGGGAACGCCAGACATATCTTCTGATAAGTCGGTTATCCGCTTTTTTTCCCCAGACCGCGGTGGTAAGGAAGAAAAGCCCTCTTGCTGACAAGTTGGCTCAAGTTGCCCACGTAAAAGTCATTGAAATAAGCAAACCGTTTTTGTTCAGCATTTTCAAGTTGAAAACCTTTGACCTTCTGCATGCCCATGAAGCAAAAAGCGCTCAGCTTGCATATTTTGCCTTTTTGTTTTCAAAGGTTCCCTATCTGATCACAAGAAGGATTATCAAAATTCCAGGAAAGAATTTTTTTACACGGCAAGTGTACCGTAAAGCAAAAAAGGTGGTTGCCATTTCCACCATGGTGAAGGAGGTAATGAGAAAATATGATCCGGGAATTGATATCCGGGTCATTCCGAGTAGTTATGCTTCCCTTGGTTTTACTGAAAGTTCGGTGCAAAAACTGAAAGAAAAGTACCGGGGCAAATTCGTGATCGGTAACGTGGGGGCGCTGGTGGATTCGGACAAGGGGCAGATGCAGATCATAAAAGCAGCCGAAAAGTTATCAATGGATTATCCTGACATGCATTTTGTCCTTGTGGGAGAGGGCAGGGATGAAAAAATTTTCAGAAATGCGGCCAAAGGTTGCGGCAATATAGATATGGTCGGGTTTAAATCCAATGTAGGGGATTACTATAAACTTTTTGATGTTTTTGTCTATCCTTCTTACAGGGAAGGGCTCGGTTCGGCAGTCCTTGACGCGTTTTACTTCAGACTGCCCGTGATCGCAAGTGATGCAGGGGGGCTCCCTGATCTTGTAAAGCATGAAAGGACCGGTCTTGTTATAAAACCCGGGCAGGTGGACCGCTTATGCGAAAGTATTGTCAGGCTTTACAAAAACCCGGGTTTT
>CAYFVA010000160.1:0-5317 GCA_964346265.1 uncultured Desulfobacterales bacterium | reverse complement strand
GAGGGAAAATTTCTCAACTGCCCGGTGAAGGGGTGCTCTCATAAGGAGCCTTTAGACGAAGAAGCCTTGTAACAATCATTTGTGAATTCAGCGCCTTTTCCCACTCCATGATGATCACTCGTTGGCCGTAACACTTAACACTTTATCACTCGTTGACCCTTTCCACATACTCGCGGGTACGGGTGTCGATCCGGATCGGCTGCCCCTCCTCCACAAAAGGAGGCACCTGAATCTCAAATCCGGTCTCCAGGGTGGCGGGTTTATAGCTTCCTCCCGTGGCGGTATCTCCTTTGGCCCAGGGATCGGCTTTTTCAACCTTTAGGGTGACAAAGTTGGGCAGAGTTACACCGATTGCGCTGTCATTGAACAACAGCACATCACACACCGTGTTTTCCTTTAAAAGATCGGCTGCATCCCCGACCTGGTCTTTTGTTAAAAACTCCTGCTCATAGGTGGAGGTGTTCATGAAGCAGTAACTCTGCCCGTCCGAGTAGAGGTATTCCATCTCCCTTTCCTCCAGAGCCGCCTTTTGAAACTTGTCACCGGACCGGTAGGTTCTCTCGAACTTCGAGTTGGTAATCATGTTCTTGAGCTTGCATTTATACAGCGCCTGTCCTTTGCCGGGCTTTTTGAACTCAAAATCCACAATGACATGAGGGTCGCCGTCGATCTCGATTTTGAGTCCTTTTTTCAAATCACTTGCTTCATACATACGGGCTTTGTCTCCTGCGGTTATTACTTGTTAAAATTGATTGGATGTGGGGTCAGGCTTGCGTTCTTGTCGTTATCTTCCCCCTATCGGGTATACTCCAAAAAACCATAGATAATGACAATAACGCAGGCCTGACCCCATGATTACCATGATTACAAAAATGTCTTGATTTTTTGCCCATAATATAGGAAAAAATAGATTTTAACAATTGATTACTTCAAGGTCCGGATAATGATTCTTATAATTGATTTCGGTTCACAATTCAACCAGCTTATCGCAAGAAGGGTCAGGGAAAACGGGGTATACTGCCAGGTGGAGCCCGCCGCTTTTGCCATGGACAAAATCAGGGAGCTGAATCCCGCCGGCATTATCCTGTCCGGCGGCCCGGCCAGCATATACGAAGAGAACAGCCCGGGCGTGGACACGGACATTTTCACCACGGGCATTCCGGTTCTCGGCATCTGCTACGGCATGCACATTATGATCGATGCCCTGGGCGGCACCATTCAGCGTGCCAGAAAAAGGGAGTACGGATTTGCCCGGCTTGAAATCCCGTCTTCGGAAGACACGATTTTCAAAGATCTTGAAAATGAAACCCAGTGCTGGATGAGCCACGGGGACTCGGCGGAAAAACTACCGGAAGGATTTTCCGTGATCGCATCCACGGAAAATACCAGAGTAGCTGCGGTTGCAGACCAAAAAAGAAAGTTTTACGGCCTCCAGTTTCACCCGGAAGTGGAACACACCCACAAAGGGTTTGACATGCTGAAAAACTTTCTGTTCACCGTATGCCGCTGTGAAAAGAACTGGACCATGGATTCCTTTGCAAAGGGCGCCATCTCCCAGATCAAGGAGGCGGTCGGGGAAAGCCGTGTGATCATGGGGCTTTCCGGAGGAGTTGATTCCTCGGTTGCCGCCACCCTGATCCACAAAGCCATTGGGAAAAATCTGTATTGTATATTCGTGGACAACGGGCTTTTGAGGAAAAACGAAAAAGCTTCCCTGGAAAAAAGTCTTCTCAGACACCTGGACATGAACATCCGGTTCGTGGATGCCAAAGATACTTTCCTTGATGCCCTGAACGGCATCACCGATCCCGAGCAGAAGCGAAAAATCATCGGCAATCTTTTTATCCAGATTTTCGATGCAGAGGCCGGCGAAATCGAAGATGCCCGCTTTCTGGGACAGGGCACACTGTATCCGGATATCATCGAATCCAAATCCGCATTCGGCGGCCCGACTTCCATCATCAAGTCCCACCACAACGTGGGCGGATTGCCGGAAAAAATGAAACTCAAGCTGATCGAACCCCTTCAGCTTCTGTTCAAGGATGAAGTCCGCATTCTCGGCAGCGAACTCGGCCTCAACAATGAATTGATATGGCGGCAGCCGTTCCCCGGGCCGGGGCTTGCCATCCGGATCATGGGAGAAGTGAACGAGGAAAGACTCCATGTGCTCCGTGAGGCGGATGCCCTTCTTCTGGAGGAAATCAAAAACGCGGGGTTGTACACCAAGCTCTGGCAGTCTTTTGCCGTGTTGCTGCCTGTCAAGAGTGTCGGCGTCATGGGAGACAAACGGACCTTTGACAACTGCATCGCCATCCGGGCGGTCACCAGCAGCGACGCCATGACCGCTGACTGGGCGAAACTGCCCCACGACCTTCTCGGTAAAATTTCCAACCGCATCATCAATGAAGTGGACAAAGTCAACCGGGTGGTCTTTGATATCACATCCAAACCGCCCGGTACGATTGAATGGGAATAGAATTTGTAAGGATGCCCTGTTATGAATGACATGCAAATCGGTGATTTTGACAAAGAGGATGATATATCCAAATCCGTTTACCAGGATGAAGTGAACTCACTGAAAATCGACAAGCTGAACAACCGGGTGACCATTATTTCCATTATCCTTCCCTGCCTTATAGGGGCGGTTCTTTTTTTTGCCTATCTGGATATAAAGGAACGGATGGTATCCGTGGACTCCATCCAGGCCAAGGAAGTCAAGCAGGTTTCCCAAAAGCTCGATGAAAAGTTCAACGCACTGGATGTCAAAATCGCCAAGATCAACTTCAAACTTGACAAAAAGCTGCCTGAACTCGAAAACCAGATCACGAGCACCCAAGGGCGCCTGGCCAAGCTCGATTCCACCAAAGCAGCCAAGGAAACCATGGAAACCAGACTTGCCAAAATGGAAAAGATGATTTCAAACAATTCCAACCAGTACAAAGGGCTGTTGAACACCATTGAACGCATGAACAATCAGACCCTCTCCATTGTCAATGAGATCGATGATAAGTTGAAAAAAAATATGAGTAAAATTGAAGAGAAGATGAACCAAAAGATATCCAATCTTCCGGATTACAGTGAAGAACTGGCCGGCATAAGAGACCAAATCGATGGTCTGGATCACCGAATCGATAGTCTGGATAACCGAATCGATGGTCTGGATAAAAGGCTCGCAAAGATCGAGGACAAATCCGGTGACAAATCAATGATCCAAAAGGAGATAGGCAAGGTTGAACAGCAGATCCTTTCGCAAATTGAAAAGCTGGATGTCAAGTTCGACAAAAAGATCCTCGAAATCAAAAAAAGGGTTGAATTCATGGAGTCCAAAGTCTCTTCGTTTCAGGAAAATACAATCAAAAAGCGTGATTCAGATCTGATGGACAAAAGGGCCGAACCCGTTACCGAAAAAGAGGAGAGCGGGAGCGATGATGAGATTCAGGAAAAAAACCTGACCCAGTAATTCATCTTGCCCCCCGGTAATTCAGATTGACTGTTTCCCTATCCAGGCAAAAAAGCAGAGAGCATTCAGAGACAAGGCTCCTTCAAGGCGGGCTCGACTTTTCCGGTTCCTACATGGCTGTCAAGGACATACGCTCCAACCTGGAGACGATCCCGGAAACTCTTACCCGGCAGACATTTGAATCGATTTGCCGAACCGTTCTATCAGAAAAGTTCGACTCCCAGCGGCAGGCATTCTTCCTTCACAGGGAGGCTGTTGAAACACTTGTGTCCCGGTCGTTCATGGACAACAGCCGGTTTGCCGCAGACTCGATCAGGTTTCTCCAGGATCTTCTGGTAAACGGCAACCGGGACAAAAAGCGGGCCGTTTATGAATCTTTGGGGTCCCTTGACGGAGCATACGATCCTCCTCTGTTTGGGATCGAACCGTGCAGCGGCTTTACAACCGTGTCCGTTGAAAGGATACTTGAAAAACCGGGGCCCCAGAATCCTGAAAAGGCGTACTGGAGAGGAAGAAGCCTTGTAAACAAACTCCCGGACGGCGGGCTCCGTGTCATCAAGTTTGCCGAAAACCGCGAAAAGGCCCTTCTGCTTTACAAGGAAGCCTGCTGGATGGACCGCCTCAAAAGTTTCCCCGTACCTTCCGGAATCCGGTTTGATTCGCCCCGGCCTCTTGAGCTTGACGGGAGATACCTGTTAAAGATCAGGAACGGGTTTCAGGGATTTTCCCATGCAATTTTGTATACAACCTGCCCGGACTACTTTGCCTATCCGAACACACCCTCTGCAGGCCTTGAGTATTCATCCGGCCTGATTCGAAATACTTTTTCACAAAACGCCTGGTTACTGGGGAAACTTGCTTCCATGGGAATTTTGCATAAAGCCGTGATCCCATTATTTCACAACCGGGTGCAGCAAGGCAGGAGAGAGGATATGGGGCGGTACGACTGGGAACATGGAGGAAGACTGGACCAGTGGCTTGAATCCAGTAGACACCCGAACATAGCCCTTTCAGGGTTGCGGGATTTTGAACACCTCGAATTTGCCGATCAAACCACGGGCATCAAGCGCTGCATCGGGGAACACCTTTTGAGCCTGATCCTGGTTGCAGGCAGTTTTTTCAGAAACCGGGAGCCCGCCCTGAAGGGGTATGATGAAAAAGGCGCTCCCGTGGATGCAAGACACCTTTTCGACCGATCCCTGCTGGAAAACATACTGGAGGATATCATTCACTACTACGGATCAGGCTTTACCGGTCTTTCTTTTCAAAACCGCTTTTCCCGGGAGATCCGGCTCCTTGCCGAAGAACTGATCCAGGAAATGGGGGTGGATCGCCACATGGAAGAAGTTCTGAGGATCGAGGACCAGAACAGGCTGGATACCGAACAATTCAGAAACTTTCTTGTGTCAAGAGGAATCGGGAAGGAAGAGCTTGCCGGCCATGAAGCCCGAAAAGGCAGAGAAAACCTGTCGATATCCACCGGCCCCCATCTCGGAGGCTTCAACCAGAGGATATCCACTCCCCGGCTGATTGATCTTCTGTTCACCCTGTCCGCCCTTTTCATTTCAGAACGATACCTTTGCAAGAAACAAGAGACTTGAAACAGAAGTCAGGAGTCAGGAGACTTGAAACTTAAAACCTGAAACCTCTAACCCGAAACCCGAAACCTGCCCAGATTCAGGGGTTTTGTATGATCAGCCGATCCCCCGGATGAATGACACTCCTTCTTGAAAGGTTGTTCATGCGCAGCAACGCGGAAAGGGATACCTGGTACTTCTTTGCAATCAGGGACAGATTCTCTCCCGGTTTCACCAGATGCACCCTGCCGGAATAGTTCTTTTCCCACTCACTGTAGAG
>CAYFVA010000159.1:0-5333 GCA_964346265.1 uncultured Desulfobacterales bacterium | reverse complement strand
GGGAATGTGGACGAATTGCTGCGGAATATGCAGGAAGTCATCGGGATATGTTTTGAAGCTGCGAGATTTTCTGTTTGAAACAGGGGTCCGGCATGCAGGGAAAAAGAGAGTTGTTGCTGTATACCGGGTCGCTTTCAATATCGTATCCGGCGTGCTTCACAGCGGTCTCCCACATCCTTGTGTGGGGAAGGGGCGTATAAAAGGCAGGCGTCGGGGTGATACCGGTTTGACTCACCTGCCGGAAAGATTCTTCGATTTCCTGGAAGTCCTGGCCGGGAAGACCGCATAAAAGATAGGCCCCGATCTGTTTTCCGTCGAATCCCGCCTTTTTCAACCCGAAAACGGCACGGAAAAAATCCCCTTTTGCCACCTTGGCGTCCATTGTACGGGTTTGGCTGAAATCAGCGGTTTCCAGCCCCATCCGGATGCTCTTGAAACCGGCCTTTTTCATCAGCGTGCAGGTTGTCTCGTCAAGCTCCCTGACATGAACGGCGTTGGGAGTGTGAAAGCACACATCAAGCCCGGAGGCGGCGATTTTTTCGAACAGGATCAGGGCATGGCGTTCCTTGTCCACCAGGAGGGCATCGTCGTAGAATGCAAAGTTTTTTACCCCGTATTTTTGATGCCAGTACGCGATCTCGTTGAATATGGAATCCACGGACCTTCTCCGGAAGGTCGGCGCAAGATGGGATGATGCGCAGTAATCGCATGAAAACGGGCATCCCTCCGTAGTGGTAAGAGGAACATAAGGGATGCGGCCGAGCATGTGAAATGCGGGATACGGGTGGCTGTCCAGGTTGTCCGGCTCGAAATTTCCGGGCAGGCTGATGCCGGTATACCCCTGGATACAGCGGAAAATTTCCGTAAAATCTCCGCCGCTGATCACAAGATCGGCACCTGTGTATCGTTCGGCATGCGCAAACCAGAGGGTGGCGTATATCCCCCCGAGAATCACCGGGACCCGAGGGTATACCTCCCGGACCGTTTCGATGGTCTCCTTTACCCCCGGCGCCCAGTAGGTCATGCCCGAGGTCACCAGAACAAGTGCGGGTTCTCCGGCTGCCTCCAGGTCTTTTTTGAACCATTCCGGGGCGATCCCGTATCTGGAGTATTGCTGTTTCAAGTGGGAAAGGCCGGGAGGGGGATTGATTTTTCGTTTCCGGTAAGGTCCCCGGCCGTCCGGCAGGGTTCTTCGCTGCTCGGCGTCCATGGGGTGGAACCGGTCCGTGCAGTCGATCAGGGTGACATTGGCCTCCTGTTGTTCCAGGAGTGCTGCGATTTTCAGAAGTCCGACCGGCTTGGCCCAGAAATCGAATGCAGCATAATCATGAATCCAGGGATTGACACAGAGAATGTGGGGAGAATTCTGGTTGGAGCTCTTATGTCCCATACGATCACGGTCAGCAGTGATTTAGGAAAAGTATTTCATGGAGGTCTTTTTCAATTCCCTCCTGCTGAAGAGAATGGTGTACTCCGTCTGCTCGACCCGGTTTGAGATTTTTTTCACGACCGCCCGGCAGGTTTCTTCGTCCGGGGCATGAACCATGGTGTACAGGTTGAATTCCCAGCCCGGCGCGGGGTCCCTTCGGTAGCAGTGAGTGACTTCGGGAAATGAGGCCATGGTATGGCCGACCTTTTGTGCCTGTTCTTCCGGGACCTTCCAGGCCACCATGGCGTTGGCCTTGTACCCGGAATTCTGATGTTTCAGTGTGGCGCCGAACCTTCTGATAATTCCGCGTTCCTTGAGATCGGAAAGAATTTCGAGGAACTGTTCTTCGGGTATGCCGATCTGTTCGGCAAGTTCAAGGAACGGACGTTCGGTTACCGGAATGTCTCCTTCAAGGGAGGCAATGACATGTTTTTCAAGTTCGGTCAGCATACCAGGGCATTAAATTATGTTCGAGGCCAAAAGTCAAGTATAAATCGCTTATCAGCGTTTCTGCATCAGGCATATCCAGGCCTTTGGCACAGGTTTGCTGTTGGAATCCATCAGGCCTGCGGCGATGAACTGGATTGCAAAAACAGGCTCCGCCGCGGTGACGATTTCGGCGGCGCTCCGTTTCGGGGGGCCCTTTCCCTCCCTGTGGTCATCCGAGCTTCCGGTAATGCAGAACCACAAGCCGTCTTCCTTGAGGTGGAAGGCTGCATTCTCTGCAAATCGGGCCCGGTCCTCACCGGAATCCAACGAGTGAAAGCATCCCCTGTCAAAGAGAAAATCAAAGGGCCGTTCTTTGACGGTTTCCTTGAGAAAATCCCGTGCGTGAAAAGAAACGGAAACCCCTTTTTCCCGGGCGTTTTTCTTTGCCTGCCGGATGGCGGTTCCGGAGACATCGATCCCGGTGACCTGGTACCCGTTTTCTGCAAGCCAGATGGAACAGGTACCGATGCCGCACCCCACATCCAGGACCCGTCCGGTTTTGATGTTTCTTTTGGTAAGGATGTTGACCAGGTTGGCATCCACCCGGCCGAGCTCCCAAGGCGTGTTATCCGTTCTGTAGCGTTCTTCAAACGTTTCCGGATCGCTCATGACAACTCCTTCCGGTGTTCCGGAAAAAGGCTGACAATGGATTCTTCATTTGCATCACAGATCCCTCTTTCGGTGATGAATCCGGTGACAAGGTGCGCCGGGGTTATATCAAACGCGGGATTGGCTGCCGGGCTGCTCTCCGGGGGCACAAGCACATCCGTAACGGTGTCGTCCGGGGCAAGCCCTCGGACGATCCGCACTTCTTCAGGAGATCGTTCCTCGATGGGGATCTTTCTTCCGTCTTTGACCTGCCAGTCAAAGGTGCTGGACGGCAGGGCCACATAGAACCCGATTCCGTTGTCCCGGGCGGCAAGCGCCTTGAGATAGGTTCCGATCTTGTTGGCCACGTCTCCTGCCCTTGTGGTCCGGTCCGTCCCCACGATCACAAGATCCACCATGCCGTGCTGCATCAGGTGGCCCCCTGCATTGTCCGTAATCACTGTGTGATCGACTCCGGCCTCTGACAGTTCCCATGCCGTGAGCCTTGATCCCTGGTTGAGCGGCCGGGTCTCGTCCACCCATACGTGGACCTTGAGTCCTGTTTCATGGGCCCTGTAGATCGGTGCAGTGGCTGTTCCGTACTCGATACATGCCAGTCGGCCTGCGTTGCAGTGGGTGAGAATATTCACGACAGCGCCTTGTTTTTTGCGGCTGATGGCTTCGATCAGGCCTGCCCCGTTCTCCCCGATTTTCCGGCAGTTTTCCGCTTCAAGCTCCACCACGTCCATTGCGGCTGACAGGCATGTGTCCAGTCTGTCTGCAGCGGATTTTTGCTTCAGAACCGCCTTGCACACCATATCCACGCCCCAGGCCAGGTTGACCGCAGTGGGCCGGGCCGCTTTGAGCCGTTCGCATTCGGCCTGGACATAGGTGTCGTCTTCCGCGTTTTGGTCCCCATGCGCCAGTATCGTGTATACGCCCAATGCGCCTGTGGCCCCGATTAGAGGCGCTCCCCGGACATACATCTCTTGTATGGCATCGATCACGTCGTCCAGGGTTTCAAGGTCCGCCACCACGAATCGGTGGGGCAGGTGCCGCTGGTCGATCACCTTGATGCAGTCGGCGTCTTTATCAAACCATATGGGCCGGGCCGCGGTTGTCGGTTTTGTCATTGGTGCTGCTCCCTTACAAAAAGATCCACGATTTGAAATTGATTCACATCACAAAGCCCCTTGTCGGTGATTTTAAGCTCCGGGATCACCGGCAGTGCAAGGAAACCGAGCGCCATGAACGGATCGTCCAGCGGACAGCCCAACTCTTTTGCCGCCCGGATCACCGATTTCATCCGATTATCGACCTCTGCCATGGGAAGATCGGTCATAAGCCCGGCGATCTCCAGGGGCAGCGTTTCCACAATGTCACCGTCCCTGGCCACGGCGAACCCCCCTTTCATTTCAATCACCTTTCGGGCGGCCTTCTGCATATCCCGGTCATTGGTCCCGGCGGTGACAATGTTGTGGGAATCATGGGCCACACTGGAGGCAAGCGCCCCCTTGCAAAGGCCCAGGCCCCGGACAAACCCTTTGCCCGTGCCGGCATTCCCTGTGTACCGCTCGATGACTGCAATCTTTGCCATATCCCGCTCCGGGTCTGCCACAGCCAGCCCTTTCTGCACGGAAGGGGACAAAAGGGCGGTTTGTGTGACCACCTGGTCTGCAATAACGTCTATGACCCGGACCTTGCCGGGCTGTGCCGGGATTTCAAGATCAATGTCCCGGCCGGAAAGATGCATGACTTCGAGGGAAGGGGAAGAAGATGTTTCGGTGTCGTCTGCACAGTAGCTTCCGTCCCGGGCCGCAAGTATGCCTTTTGCGTATACCCGGTCAGGTCTGAAATCTTCAAGGCTGTCCGTGACGATGAAGTCGGCCCGGCGTCCCGGCGCCACTGCCCCGACATCGTGAAGCCGGAAGTGATCGGCACAGGTGATGGTACCCATTTGGATCGCCCGGACCGGATCGAGCCCTTTGGCCACGGCCCGCCGGATGATATGGTCCACATGGCCCCGGGTGAGGATTTCTTCCGGGTGCCGGTCGTCGGTACACCACATCATGCGAAGGGCGGTTTGTTCATTGATCACGGGAAACAGGTCGTCCAGGTTTTTGGCGCAGGTCCCTTCCCGCACCATGATATGCATTCCGCACTCCAGTTTTTCCTCGGCCTCTTCAGGCCGGGTGCATTCATGGTCGGTTGAGATCCCGGCCTGTACATAGGCGTGCAGATCCTCCCCGGAAAGTCCGGGGGCGTGGCCGTCCACGGGTTTGAGGGCTTTGAGCGCAAGATCGATCCGGGCCAGGATTTCCGGGTCCCTGTGAATGACGCCGGGAAAGTTCATCATCTCGCCTAAAGCGGCAATCCGCCCATGGTGGATGATGTCCTCCATGTCCCTTGCCGTTATCGCAGCACCGGCGGTTTCCATATGGGTGGCGGGCACACACGACGGAAGGGCGAAGCGGATGTTCATGAGCTGATTGTCCGCCGCATCGATCATGTACCGGATCCCGTCGAGCCCGGCTACATTTGCGATTTCGTGCGGGTCTGCAATGCAGGTGGTGGTGCCGCAGGCAAGTACGGCTTTTGCAAACCGGGCCGGGGGAACCATCGAGCTTTCAATGTGCACATGTGCATCCAGAAGTCCCGGCACCATATACCGGTTTTCAAGGTCCTTTGTCTCTTTGGCCGGATACGCCCCGAACCCAAGAAAAAAACCGTCCTTTACGGCCACTTGCCGCCGGATGACCCGGCCGGTGAACACATCCACCACCCGGGTGTTGACAAAAAGAATATCCGCTTGCCCGTTCATGGCATT
>CAYFVA010000158.1:0-5366 GCA_964346265.1 uncultured Desulfobacterales bacterium | reverse complement strand
TGCCCACCTCTTCCAGGGTATGGTCGGACTTTTCCCCGATTCCGAACCGCATCCGCAGAACCTTTTCCTCTCTCGGCGTCAACGTGGCCAGCATCTTGCGGGTCTGTTCGGCCAGGTTGAAATCAATGGCGGCGTCGGACGGCAGGGCGAATTTCTTGTCCTCTATAAAATCCCCGAGATGGCTGTCCTCTTCTTCGCCGATGGGTGTTTCCAGGGAGATGGGCTCCTTTGCGATCTTTAGCACGCGGCGAACCTTGTCTATCGGAATTTCCATCTTTTCCGAAATCTCTTCCGGGGACGGCTCTTTTCCGTTCTCCTGAACCAGATACCGCGAGGTCCGGATCAGCTTGTTGATGGTCTCGATCATGTGAACCGGAATCCGTATGGTCCGGGCCTGATCCGCAATCGCACGGGTGATGGCCTGCCGGATCCACCATGTGGCATAGGTACTGAATTTGTATCCCCTGCGGTATTCAAATTTTTCCACCGCCTTCATCAACCCGATATTGCCCTCCTGAATCAGATCGAGAAACTGCAGTCCCCGGTTGGTGTACTTTTTGGCAATACTTACCACAAGCCGGAGATTGGCCTTGACAAGCTCTCTTTTGGCCCGTTCCGCCCTTGCCTTTCCCTTGTCGATTTCCCGGACCACTTCGCGCAGCTGGGAAACGCCGCCTTTAATGGCTTCATTTTTCAGCACCATCTGATACAGCATGGACTTGATGTCGCCATACAGTACCCTGGCCCTTTGTTCTGTAATACCGGCATTTTGGACCGCCCATTGGACAAAAGAGTCTTCATCTTCGGTCCGCTTGAGCATCTCGTCCTTGGAGACACCGAACGTTTCCGCACAACGGGTGAAAAGATCCTCCACCCGGTCAAACCAGGTGATCATCTCCCGGATCCGCTTTTCGATTTTTTCCAGAATGCTCTTTTCAAAACGCCATTGTTTTAAAAGCTCGAAAATTTCGTCCGTATTGCTGTCGATGAAAGACTGAATTTCCCTGACCTTTTCGTCATCCAGCTCTTCACGCAACAGTTCGTCCCGCTTTTCCTGATTCTTTTCATGAATCTCTTCAATCGTTTTGATGGTTTTGACAAATTTATCTTTTTTAGAGGTGTCGTCCACATCCACTCCGATTTCATGAAGATCTCTCAGGACCTGCCCGGGACCGATTTTTCCTGCCTCCATTTTCTTCCCGAGGTTAATGATCCCCCGGACGGCCAGAGGCGTATGGAGCATGGCTTTAAGAATATCCCGTTCTCCCGCCTCGATCTTTTTGGCGATCTCGATCTCGCCTTCCCGGCTTAAAAGCGTGACCATTCCCATCTCTTTGAGATACATCTTTACAGGATCGGTCACCGCACCGAATTCCATATCTCCGGGCTCGGCTTTTTTGGTCAAAAGATCCTTTTCGGATTTTTTCTTTGATTTCGAATCGGTTCCCCTGCCGGCCTCTTTCTCCGGATCCGCTTTGGCTGAAGATCCGGACACCTTTCCGCTCGTTTTATCCGTATCCTTTTCCACCAGCTGAATGCCGAGTTTTTCAAACTGCAGAACTATATCATCTATCTGTTCAGAAGATTTTAAGTTTTCGGAAATGGCTTCGTTAATTTCCGCATAGGACAGCACCCCTTCTTTTTTGCCCTTTGCAATCAACCGCTTGAATTCCTCTTTTCCGATCACTTCATTTTCTCCAGATTCCATAATATCCTCTGCCATAAATACGCCCCCCAAAAGGCTAAAAGTTATTTATTTTCATGCAGCCGCCGGATCTCTTCCTGCTTTTGGGCAAGAAGCTCGAAAGGATCGGCGTCACAACTCTTTTCCGCTTGCTTGATCCGTTTTGTCAGACTGTCTTCTTTTTTCTTTCGAATCTTGACAATCCGGTTCATCAGCGCAACAGCTTTTTCCTCGATTCCCCCCGGATCCAGGGTATCAAAGATATCCGTCATGGCGAGTCCGGCAATGATGTCACGTTGCTCTTCGGTTTCAGCGGATGTCATCAGTCTATTCATAAAATGCTCATCATGGGTGTCCATGGCAAGGACTTTTTCTCCTATAGCCCTGAGTTTTTCCGAATAAAAGAAATCCAGTACTTCTCTTTTTCTGACTTCCCGCCTGAGTTCGGGATACCGGATCATCATGCTTACCACCTGACTTTCTCTTCTGTCCGAATCCAGCCCTTTTTCCGTATCCGCCGTTTCAACCGGCAAACTCCCTTTCTTTTGACCCGCCCGGAACGCCTCTTTTACTTTTTCCATCACTGCGTTTTCATCTATGTCGAGATTTTCGGCTATCTCCCGGATATGAAGAGACCGGAGCGCATAATCTTCCATGGAGGCCAGAAAGGGAACGACATCCTCCAATACCCGGATACGTCCCTCAATGGAGGTTCCATGCTTTTTAACGGCGATGCGGGTTAAAAAATCCACCGCGCTGAGCGCATTTACCGCCTCTTTTTCAAACACCTCTTTCCCCTGTTCCATAACGAACGAATCCGGATCTTTTCCCTCGGGCAGCACCAGTATTTTTACGCCGAGCCCCTCGTTAACGAACAGTTCAATGCTTTTTTTGGCGGCGTTGATTCCGGCTTCGTCCGAATCGAACACCAGAACGGCCTGAGAGGTAAATCCTTTCAGTATTCTCACGTGTTCTTTTGTAAGAGCGGTTCCCAGTGTGGCCACCGCATTGCGGATACCGTGCTGAAACAGAGACAGAAAATCGAAATATCCTTCCACGATAAAGACTTGTCCGGTCTGCCGGATATACGGTCTGGATTCATGCAGACCGTACAGGATCCGCCGCTTGTTGTACACCGGGGTTTCAGGCGAATTGAGATACTTCGGCATCCCGTCGTCCAGAATTCTTCCGCCGAATCCGGCCACCTGCATGTTCACGTCGAATATGGGAAAAACAAGCCGGTTTCTGAACCGGTCATAGTACCCGGTGCCGCTTTTCCTGGGTACCACCAGACCTGAATTTTCGGCAAGAGACTTTTTGACCTTCATTGTCCTGAAATACTTGACCACGGTATCCCATCGATCCGGCGCAAACCCGAGGCGGAACTTTTCAATGATTTCTGCGGAAGTCTTCCTGGCATCGAGATACGCCCGGGCGCTTTTTCCCGTATCCGGGTCCGCCAGAAGGTCCTGATAATACGTCATCACCTTCTGGTTGAGTCGGAACAGGCCCTCTTTGAGGTCAAGCCGCTGTTTTTTCTCCTCACTCAAGGTTTCGGTTTCCACCGTAACATTGTACCTTCCGGCTACCATCTTCACCGCTTCAGGGAAACTTACCCCGTAGTGCTTCATCAAAAAAGCAAATACATCACCGCCGGCTTTGCAGCCGAAACAATGAAAAATCTGCTTGGAGGGACTCACCGAGAAGGAAGGGGTTTTTTCCGTATGAAAAGGGCAGAGCCCGGTATAATTGCTGCCGGATTTTTTCAAAATAACGGATTCACCGATTATTTCCACAATATCCGCACTGTTCAGTATTTCAGTGATCTTCTGTTCCGGGATAAACATACAATAAAGAAACCCGCCTGGAAATCCATGGTTGATTCGAAGAAAATAACTACTTGTTTTTATTTGTCAACGCGTTAACAGAACGAATGCAAATTTTATCGGGTACTCCTGATCGCCTCTGAAAGATCCAGCCGACCTTCGTAAAGAGCCTTTCCGGTAATTACACCGGCGATTTTTCCATTCGGTACCGAGTTGAGCTTTTGAATATCTTCCATGGAAGAAACCCCGCCGGAAGCAAACACCGGAATATCCACGGCCTCAGCCAGTGCTGCGGTTTCCTCGATATTCGGTCCTGTCTGCATTCCGTCCCTTGTAATGTCCGTGAAATTGATGGCGCACACGCCACTGGACTCAAACCGCATGGCAAGCTCAACCGCACTGATGGTCGATGTCCGGCTCCAGCCTTCCACCGCCACCATACCGTCCCGGGCATCAATCCCCACCACGATACGGCCGGGAAACGTTCTGCTGATCTGTTTGACGAACTCGGGATCATACAGGGCCACGCTTCCGATTACGACCCGGGAGGCCCCCATATCCATGTACATTTCCACGGTTTCCGCATCCCGGATGCCGCCGCCCACCTGCACGTCGACCCCTGTATCCCGCACGATTTCCCTGATGGGCTCCAGGTTTCTCACCTCTTTTTCAAAAGCGCCGTCAAGATCCACCACATGGATAAGGGTTGCACCTTCAGCGGCCCACCTGGCGGCCATATCCGCCGGCCTGTCCGAATAGAGAGTCTCTTTGTCCATCTCTCCCTGGAGAAGACGGACGCATTTTCCTTGTTTGATATCCACGGCAGGTACAATCAGCATATTTCCCTATCCCTGTAAATGTAACGTATATCTACAAAGCGCCCTTGCTGGAAAGCGTTTCCGCCAGACCCTTCCGCAGGGCCGCGGCTTCGTTCACCGCCCTGGCCAGCGCCTTGAAAATCGATTCGATGACATGGTGTTCGTTTTCCCCGTACTCAACATTCACATGAAGATTCAATCCGCCTTTTACACTGAAAGCCCGGAAGAACTCCCTTGCCAGGTACACGTCGAAACTCCCCCGGGACCGCAGAGCGCCGGGCACATTGTACACAAGATAGGGACGGTTGGAAAAATCCAGATTCACCCGGGTCAGCACCTCATCCATGGGAACGGACGCCCCTCCGTACCGGCAGATTCCCTTCCGGTCACCAAGAGCCTCAGACATGGCCTCTCCGAGAACAAGACCGACATCTTCCACCGTGTGATGGTAATCCACGTCAATATCTCCTTTGGCTTTCACGGTAAGATCCATAAAACCGTGAACCGCAAACAGATCCAGCATGTGGTCGAAAAAAGGAATGGAAGTGAAGATATCGGAAGTGCCCGTACCGTCAAGGTCTATTTTTACACAAATATCCGTTTCTTTTGTCTTGCGGGTGACTTCAGCATTACGGCCCATTTGAAAAATATCCTTGCAAATACCGATGTAATGTTATATGGTTCGAACGTTAAAAACAATGCCATCTACGTAAAAATCCCAATCCTATAAGAATACCAGGCCACATAAGTAATGTCAATTGATTATTTAAAAGGATCTGTACATGACCATGAAATTCAAACTGAATCCCGCGTACAAGGACTCACGGACAGCTTCGGACAAAACCCTTTCCGCGGAAGAAACCGTACGGATATTTACGGAAAAATCCGAATCCGCAAATCTTGATATCCTGGAGAAGACCACGCGAATCGACAACGGACGGCTCGACATCCCGGTCTACTTCAGCACATGCGGACCTGACGCTTTTTCCCTGACCGGCACCCGGAAACAGATGGGCAAGGGGGCGACCCCGGAACTTG
>CAYFVA010000157.1:0-5391 GCA_964346265.1 uncultured Desulfobacterales bacterium | reverse complement strand
GTTTGAATTTTACTTACTGCAAAGGGGTTATTATGTCGGTTTCTTCCTATTGGCGGGACCATGGATGGTTCAGATCGGCGGTGTATGTGGCTGTCATTGTGCTTGTGATGCTGACAGTGGTGATCGGGGTTAACTATTACTACCAGAAGCGGATTCTGGCTTCCCAGATGGAGCTTCGCTCCCTGGAAATGGCCGAGTCCATCGTTGGGGGGGTGACCCACTCCCTTTCCGTGGGGGACAACGATGTGGTACGGAGACAGTTTGCCGAACTGGCGGAAAATCTCCCATCAACAAAGGTATGCATTTACGATTACAAAGGGGAAATCACTTTCGCTACCCGGTCGGAAAATGTAGACAAATCTTTCCACGAGCTTCTCGGGGATGAGCGGCTTGTACAAATGAGCGAAAAAATGCTGGAAACCGGGGAAACAACCCCTGCCTTTGATAAACAGATCAACGGTAAGCTCCATAAAGGAGTTATTCTGCCGAGCCTCAACCAGAAGCAGTGTTACCACTGCCACGGAAAATCGGAAAAGGTGCTTGGGGGTATTGCAGTGCTGGTGGATACTTCAAAGGCCCGGTCTGCTGTTCAAACTTCCAGGAATATCGGTGTGGCCGCAGGCGGCATCTGCCTTGTGGCGGTGGTTCTGGCAATTTATTTTGTTTTCTCCAGGCTGGCCGGCAATATCATGGGGTCGGTGGATCGGATCAAGGAAACAAGCGATGCTGCTGTGGAGTCTTCGGACGACTTGATGAAAACTTCCACCATGATGAAGGAAAAGGCGGCGGAAGGAAGCGAGAAGGCCAAATCCACTTCTTCGGCGGCCCGGGAAGTGGCCGACCGGATTACCAGTATCGCCTCTGCGGCTGACGAGGTCAGCGGCCAGATCACCGAGGTGAATACAAGTTCCAATGATGTATCCACCGAGATTGAATCGGTCAACAGCAATCTGTCCGACGTCTCCTCGAATCTGATGACGGTGGCGGCGGCTGCGGAAGAGATGTCCACCGCAGTAGGCTCGGTGTCCGCGGCCATGGAACAGATGCACGCCAGCTACAGTGAAGTGTCCAAAAGCACACAGGACTGTGCGGCCATGACCAGCCAAGCCGCCGGGGACGCCTCCCGGACATCAGAGATCGTGAACAATCTGGGTCAGTCCGCCGGTGAAATCGGAAGCGTGGTGGAACTGATCAACACCATTGCCAGCCAGACCAATCTTCTGGCTCTCAATGCCGCCATTGAGGCGGCCGGGGCCGGGGAGGCCGGCAAAGGATTCGCTGTTGTGGCCAACGAAGTAAAGGAACTGGCCAAACAGACGTCCGGGGCCACTGAAAATATCCGCCGCAAGGTGGAGGATATGCAGGAGAATACCAACAGCGCCATTCAGGCGATTGATGGTATCAGCCATGTGATGTCGAATATCGATACCTCCATCAGCAGCATTGCCGCCTCGGTGGAGGAACAGACAGCCACTGCCGACGAAATTTCCAGAAACGTATCCGAATCAGCGGAATCAGCGGATTCGGTTGCCAAGAATGTGAATGAGGCCGCCGTATGGACGGACGAGGTAGCCAAGAGCATGGAAAAGATGGCTTCGGTGGAGGCGGATGTGTCCGCGAGTATCCAGGAGGTGACCAATACGGTCAAGGTCATTGCCGAAGATGTGGCAAAAGCCTCCTCCGGAACCGACGAGGTGGCCGGGAATATCACAAGTCTTGCCGAGCTGGTGGAAGAGGCCATGAATACCTCTGACTCCCAGCACAAACGGGCGGAAAAAATGGCCCGCATGGCGGCGGAACTCAAATCCCACATGGAGAATTTTAAAATCTGATAAACAAACCGGAGTCAACGGATTTATGGATCAGTCAACCGCAGACGGACAACCTGTAAAGCAATTCATATCCTTCCGGATCGAAAATTTTCTTTTCGGAATGGATATCCGGCAGGTCAGGGAAATCAATCAGCTGCTCGACATTACGCCTGTCCAGCAGGCACCGGAGTATATACGAGGCCTGGTGAACCTGCGCGGCCAGATCGTGACCATTTTCGACATTGCGGTAAAACTGGGTCTCCCCGAACGGACCATCGGGCCGGATACCCATAATATCGTATTCAAAAACGAGAATGCCGGATTCCTGGCCGACGGGATCGGGGATGTCATGGATATTGAACACGCCGCCATTGAAGTGCCGCCGGTGAATATGTCCGGGGAGATGCGCAGGTATGTGGAGGGGGTGGTGCGGCTTTCCAGCGAACTTTTTCTGATCCTCTCTCCCGGAAAAATTCTTGAAAAACCCGGGGAAAAGGCTGCGTCCGGGGAGGCTGTATGAACGACGACAATAAATCACCGCAGGTCTCTTCCGAATTCATGGAAGAGATCATGGAAGATCTGGAACACCTGGAGTCCGCACTTCTGGAAATGGAGAACAAGGGCGCTGAAGCGGATGACGACCTCATCAACAGGGCATTCCGTGCCATCCACAGCATCAAGGGCGGAGCCGGGTTTCTGGGCCTTGAGGATCTCAGCCGGCTGAGCCATTCCATGGAGAACGTGCTCATGCAGGTCAGAGAGCATACCCTGGTCATAACGGCGGATGTGGTGGATGCTCTGCTTGCAGGGTTTGACAAGCTCGGGCAAATGGCAGGCAGCCCGGAGGCAGGCGGAACGGTCTTGTTCCAGGAGGAGCTTGACCGGTTCGATCGAATTCGGTCCGGACAGACTGGAGAAAATGAGGTTGATGAGAGCGGTGAAGATTCTGAAAAACCGGCACCCAAAGCCTCTGCAGCCCTTCCCGGGGATGCGGACCCGGCCTTGCTCAAGGCGGCTTCGGACAAAGGGAATTATCTGTATCTCGTCCACGTGAAGGCCGGGGATCTTTCGAAAAGAGATATTCCGGGGATCCAAGCGGATATGGAACAGGCAGGGGAAATCCTGTACAGCCGCAAGGAAGGGGAACCGGTGTTTATACTCGCCACTATTCTGGAACCCGAATTTCTCGTCCAGGTGCTTGAACTTCCCGAAGACCGGATTGTCTCGATCGATGCCGATTCTGCAATCGAAGCTTGCGACAAGCCCGACCCGGGGGCACATCGGGAAAAGGAAAGCGAGGTCTCCTCTGAAAGATCGGCGAAAGAAACGGCGGACGAAGGCGGGAAGGTTTCGGGAGCAAAAAGTGCGGTTTCTGCGGACAAGTCCGGTCCCAAAACGGTTCGGATCAATGTGGAGCTTTTGACAAGACTCATGAACAGAGCCGGAGAACTGGTGCTCAGCAGAAATCAGCTTCGGCCCTTTATCGAACAGTACGCAGCCGAAGATGAATCCCTCAATTCGGTCATGCAGAATCTGAACATGGTGACCACGGAAATCCAGGAAGATATCATGCAGATGCGGATGCAGCCGGTGGCCGGTCTGTTTTCCAAGTTCAAGCGGACCGTCCGGGATACGGCCCGGGCCCTTGAAAAAAAGGTGGAGTACGCCACCGAAGGCGGGGACACAGAACTGGACCGGAACGTGATCGAGCATCTGACCAATCCTTTCACCCACCTGATCCGCAACTGCGTGGACCACGGTCTTGAATCCCCTGCCGATCGGGTTGCCGCAGGAAAGCCCGAAACCGGCGTGATCCGGATCAAAGCCTTTCACCAGGGCGGGCATGTGCATATACGGATCAGTGACGACGGAAGCGGGATCGATCCGGAAAAAGTGGCGCCAAAGGCGGTTGAAAAAGAGCTTGTGTCGGCAGCCCGGGTGGAAACCATGACCGACAGGGAGAAGGTGAACCTGATCTTTGCACCGGGATTTTCCACAACAAGTGAAATTACCGATGTATCCGGCCGCGGCGTCGGCATGGACGTGGTCAAGAGCAACCTGGAAAAGATCCGGGGGACGGTGGAGATCGATTCGGAACCGGGCGCCGGCACCACTGTCCATTTGATCATTCCCCTGACCCTTGCCATCATCCCGGCCCTGATCATCGAATCGGGTGAATTGCGGTTCGCCGTCCCCCAGGTGAATGTCAGCGAGGTGTTCTATTACGGGCCCGGGGATCTCGGTACCCGGGTGGAACGCATCAGGGGGGCGGAGGTGCTGAGACTGCGCGACACTTTGGTTCCGGTGGTGAGGCTCGGCACGGTCCTGGGCATGGACACCTTTTATACAGATCCAGAGACCGGTGAAAAACGGGTGGAAAGAAGGAATCGTATTGTCGACCGGCGGCAGGAAACTGCGGAGATCTCCCATGAGAAAGATTCGAGAACGAACCCGGGCGGACGAAGAAAGCAGGATCGGGAGTCCGGGTATATCGTGATCGTCAAAACGGGAGTGAATCTTTTCGGACTGTGTGTGGATGACCTGCATGACAACGAGGAAATCGTTGTGGAGCCGCTTTCCGATTACATCAAAGAGTGTCGGTGTTTCAGCGGAGCCACCATTCTCGGGGACGGCAGAGTGATCATGATTCTGGATGTGGGCGGTATCGCCTCCCTTGCCGGATTCCGGTTTGACGCGGTGTATCAGGAAGAGAAGCGAAGGCTTTCCAATGCCGATCAGGCCCGGGGCCCGGATGAGAAACAGCGTATGCTGGTATTCAACACTTGTGAGACCGAATTCTTTGCAGCCCGCCTGGAATCCGTGAGGCGCCTGGAGCTTGTGGAGAGTCGAAAAATCAAATCCGCATCCGGTCTCTGTTACATGGAATACAACGGAAAAGAAATGACCCTTTTCGCCCTTGACGAACTTATGCCGGCCTGTTCATTGGAACCGGCGGAAACAGAGTACGTGTATGTCATCATCCCCAAGCATATGCCCTTTCATGCAGGGGTCATCGTGAAGGATATACAGGATATTATGGAGGTTTCCGATTTTGCCGGCACCGAAGGAAAGACGGCACAAGGGATCCTGGACAAGTTTTTCCTGGAGGACACCATTGTCCAGGTACTGGACATGGAATGGATCGGCGAAAAAATCGGGGAGCAAATGGAAAAAGGAAAGGAGATGCAATGAAAGTACTGGTGGTGGATGACAAGGATTCGGTGAGAAGGGCCATGGTGGATATTCTTACTTCTCTCGGGTTTAATGACCTCACCGAGGCAACGGATGGAAGCGACGCCTGGTTTCAGATCAAGGCCGAATTCGAAGGCGAGGAAAAGGAACGGTTCGATCTGGTGATCTCGGACATGGAAATGCCCGAGATGTCCGGGCTTGATCTTCTAAAAGCCATCCGGGCGGATGCGGATGTGAAAGAGACTCCGGTGATCATGGTGACCACCGTCAATACCAAGGATGTAATACTCGAGACGATGAAACTCGGCATCAGCGCGTATATCATCAAGCCGTTCACCAAAGATTCTGTGGAGGAAAAAATAAAAAAGGCGGGTTTTCTGTAGCGGAT
>CAYFVA010000156.1:0-5395 GCA_964346265.1 uncultured Desulfobacterales bacterium | reverse complement strand
GGGGAGCTTTTGATTCGGGATATGGTTCTGCAGGAAGATACCTCAGTTTTTTGAACTTTTCCGGATGCCCAGCCGCCGCATCCGGGAAACGAACGTGGAACGGTTCACATCCGCATCTTCCGCCGCCCGGGTGATGTTCCAGTTTTTGTTTTCCAAAAGGATCTCTGTGTACATCTTTTCCATTTCCCGCCACGTGTAGGCGGAAACGTCCACACCGTCCGGCCCGGTTTTGGTGGAGTTGCCGTCATTCTCAGTCCCTCCGGATTTCCGGGTTCTTATGTGCTCGGGAATGTCCCCGGGGTCAATGGAAGCCCGGTCCACCGTCACCATGAGATACTTGACCAGGTTTTCAAGCTCCCTGATGTTGCCGGGCCACCCATAGGCGGTTAAAAAACGCATGGTCGGCGTGGAAATCTCTTTTTCCTCCAGCGCGTTGTTTTCGGCCTCTTTTCGGAGAAAGTGTTTGACAAGAAGCGGGATGTCCTCTTTGCGTTCTCTTAAAGGCGGCAGATGGACAGGTAGGACCGAAAGCCGGTAAAACAGATCCTGGCGGAACGTGTTCTCGGCGATCATGCGCTTGATGTCCTTGTTGGTGGCGGAAACGATCCGGACATCCACATGCCGTACCTCTGTTTCCCCTAATGGCTTGATTTCGTTCTTCTGCAGAACCCGAAGAATCCCGGCCTGGATATTGACGGGCATGTCTCCGATTTCATCCAGAAAAACCGTTCCCCCGTCCGCTGCTTCAAAAAGTCCTTTTTTGTCCCGGACAGCCCCGGAGAATGCACCTTTTTTATACCCGAAAAGCTCGCTTTCCAGAAGCGTTTCAGGAATGGCGCTGCAGTTCTGGATCATGAAGGGCCGGTCTTTGCGGGGACTGCCGCGGTGGACCTGTTCCGCCACAAGTTCCTTGCCGGTACCGCTTTCCCCGGTGATCAGCACATGGAAATCCGTGGGCGCATAGCTTTTGACAAGCTCCAGGCTTTCCTGGAAGGCTCGACTGTTGCCCACCATTTGACTGTCCTGGCGGATCCGGGTCAAGGCGGCTTTCAGCGTTTCAGAGCGCTTTTTTTCCCTGCTGTATACAATGGCGTTGCTCAAGGCGATGGAACAGATATCCACAAGATTCTGTATGTTTTCAAGATGTCCTTTTTCAAGGTTGAGACGCTTTTTTTCCGGTGTGGTGTCAATGATCTGAACCGCACCGTACACTTTGTTTTGCTTGAGAAAAAGGGGGAAACAGAGAATCAGGCTGCTTTTGACGGCAAAATCTTTTTCCACCTCCTTTCGGTGCCGGCTGTCGCTGGAAGTTTCGGCTATGGTCATTTTGCCGTTTTCTATGACCCATCTGACAATGCTCGGCTGGTCCGTTTTGAGTTTGACTCCTTTGATCCGGTCGCTTTCGGTCCCTTCCGCCTCGATACAGGTGTAATGGTCCTGCCGGCGGATCCAGATGGAGCCTCTCTGCACATGCTGGATCTGCACGATGGCGCGCAGGAATTTTTTCTGCAGTGCGGCCGGATCGAGCTCTTTGATAAGTTCAAGAGTGGATGGGTCCATGGCGGGGTCTTTCCTTGTATGATCGCACGATCATTTAAATAAAATTATAATATTGGTATATCAACATTCACGATCAAATAAAAACAGATGCTGTGTGTCCTTTCGGTAATTTTTTTTATGGAAACAGAATACACAATAATTTCAATAATATCAACACCTGGATTGTATAATAAAAAAATCGGCATGAATCTTGAATTGATTATTATTAAATTCAAAGGCGTTTCCAGGAACCAGGGAGGAAAGAAAATGGCTTCAACAGTTATGATCGACTGTCTTGATATGGCGGAAATCGTATGTCCGGAATGCGGGCGGAAAAAGATTTTTCAACTGTCTAAATACCCGATCCGGAACAAAAAGGTCAAGGTCCGCTGCCGGTGTAAGTGCAGTCATGTGTATTCGGTGTTTATGCAGAAACGGGATGATGCCGGGCATAAGACCCACCTTGCGGGTACGTATATCATCCGGGGGCGGAACCGGGGCATCGGCAAGATGATTGTGAAAAAAATTTCCGCAAAAGGGCTGATGCTGAAAACCAGTCTGGGGGAAAACCTGATGCCCGGACTGAAAATGATGCTCGAGTTTGTCCTTGATGATGTCAAGCAGTCCATTGTCAGAAAAGAAGTGGTGGTTCGGGCCTGTCACGGCCATTATCTGAGCGCGGAGTTCACCTCGGAGGACCATCGGGACAACCTGGGCCCGTATATCTTCTTTCATCGGATGTACAGCTGAAAGACCGGTTCACCCGGGTGCAGAAGGGTTCCCCCGGGTGAGTGCCGGTCCGGCCGCCGCCCTAAATATCGAATTCGATTCCCTGGGCAAGCGGCATGGTAACGCCGTAGTTGATGGTGTTGGTCTGTCTTCTCATATATCCTTTCCATGCATCCGAGCCGGACTCTCTTCCCCCGCCGGTCTCTTTTTCTCCGCCGAAAGCGCCGCCGATTTCCGCACCCGAGGTGCCGATATTGACATTGGCCAGTCCGCAGTCCGAACCCCGGTGGGAAAGGAATTCTTCGGTTTCCCGCATGTTGTTTGAAAATATGGACGAGGAAAGGCCCTGAACCACATCGTTCTGGATCCGGATGGCCTCGCTGACATCGCCTGTGTACCGGATCAGATACAGAATCGGGGCAAAGGTCTCTTCCTGTACCGTTTCGTAGTGGTTTTCCGCTTCCACAACCGCAGGGGTTACGTAAAGGCCGGACTCGTACCCTTTGCCTTCCAGGACTTCTCCGCCGTGAATGATGCGGCCCCCTTCCTTTTGCACTTTGGCAAGGGCATCCGAGAAATCTTTTACCGCGTCCCTGTCAATAAGCGGCCCCATATGGTTGTCCGGGTCAAGGGGATTACCGATTTTGAGTGACCCGTATGCTTTGAGAAGAGACGCCTTGACCCGGTCGTACACATCCTCGTGCACGATGATCCGTCTTGTGGTAGTGCAGCGCTGGCCCGCGGTACCCACGGCACCGAATACAATGGCCGGGATCGCCAGATCCAGGTCCGCATCCGGGGTTACAATGATGGCATTGTTCCCGCCCAGCTCGAGTATGCTCTTACCGAACCGGCCGGCCACGGTCTGCGCGGCATGGCGGCCGACTTTGGAAGAGCCGGTGATTGAGACCAGGGGAACGTTTTTGTCGTTGAGCAGTTCTTCTCCTATGGTGGCTCCGCTGCCGATCACCAGGTTGAAGATCCCTTCGGGCAGATCATTCTCTTTGAGTACGGCCGCGATGAGCTTCTGCACGGCAATGGCGGTGAGCGGTACTTTGGAAGAGGGCTTCCAGAGCACCACATCCCCGCAGACAGAAGCGATAAAACTGTTCCATGAATAGACCGCCACGGGAAAGTTGAATGCGGAGATTACTCCGACCACCCCGAGTGGGTGGTACTGGTCGTACAAGCGGTGGTTTTCCCGTTCCGACGCCATGGTGAATCCGTACAGCTGCCGGGACTGGCCGAGTGCGAAATCGGAGATGTCGATCATTTCCTGGACTTCCCCCAAGCCTTCGGGCAGGGATTTGCCCATTTCATAGGACACGAGCCGGCCCAAAGGATCCTTGAACTCCCTGAGTTTGGCCCCGATCTGTCTGACGATGTCGCCTCTTTTCGGGGCCGGGTAGGACCGCCAGAATTCAAACGCCTCTCCGGCTTTGCCGATCACTTTCCTGTAATCTTCAACAGATGCTTTGTACACAGAGGCGATCGGGTCCCCGGTGGTGGGTGTGTGAATGTCGAGTTTTCCCTCATCGCGGGTGTCGTGCCAGGTGTTACCGGTTGACGATCCGAAATTGGTCTGTTCAATTCCCAGGGTTTTCATGAAATTCAGGTCCATTTTGACCTCCTTTCCAGCCCGCCCGCCTTGCGGACGGCCGTTTTTACTCGATTGCAATTTCCACGGGCTTTCTTTTATGCCAGAAGAACTTTTTCAAGCTGTTCGACCAGAAAATCGATTTCCTCATCATTGATGATCAGCGGAGGCGAGATCCGGATGGTGTGGCCGTGGCTGTCGTTGACCACCACACCGAGAGTGGCCAGTTTCCTGCAGAAATCCATTGCATTGCCGTTTTTGACTTCGATGCCGACAAAGAGTCCCTTGCCTCTGACTTCTTTCACATGGGGGGATTTTTCGGCAATCGGCGCCAGTTTCCGTTTGAGGGTTTTCCCCTTTTCCTCGGCCCGTCTGGCAAGCCGTTCTTTTTCAAAGATCTCAAGCGCTGCCGTTCCGGCCACGCAGGCAAGAGGATACCCGCCGAACGTGGAGCCGTCCGAACCTTTGCTGAACACCATGTCCATGACCGCCTTGTTGGTGATGAAAGCGGACAGCGGAATAATTCCCCCGGACAGGGCTTTCCCGAGGATCAGGCCGTCCGGGGTCACATCCTCGTGTTCAAAGCAGAATTTTTTGCCGGTCCGTCCCAGCCCCACCTGGATTTCGTCGAACATGAGCAGAAGATCGTTGTCGTCGGCAATTTTACGCAGCCCTTTGAGAAATCCGTCAGGCGGGACGTTCATGCCGCCTTCCCCCTGCATCGGTTCCACCAGGATGCCGCATGTGTTTTCGGTAACCGCCTTTTTTGCGGCAAACACATCCCCGAACGGAACGGAAACGAACCCCGGTGTCAGCGGTCCGAATCCCTTTCTGCTTTTTTCCGAACCGGAAAACGAGACAACGGAGATGGTTCTGCCGTGGAAATTGTTGTTAAAAACGATGATCTCCTGTTTTCCGTCCGGAATGCCTTTCTGTTTGTATCCGTAATAGCGCATGGTCTTGATGGCGGTCTCCACCGATTCCACTCCTCCGTTTTTGGGAAGCACCTTGTTGCCGTTGTTGCCGAACCGAAGACCGAGCTGCGGGACGAAGTCCGCCGTTTTGGCGAGAAAAACCCCCAGCGGGTCCGAATATACCACATTCGAAAGAACGGATGCATATCCGCAGTCAAGTGCCTCTCTCACCGCATTTATAAGGTCCGGGTGGTGATGGCCCGGATTGGCCGCGCTGTAGGCGGCAAGGCAGTCAAGGTATGCTTTGCCGTTTTCGTCGTAGAGCCAGCAGCCTTTGGCGTGCCGGACCACTACGCTGATCCTGTCGTAATGATGAGCCCCGCAGTTTTCTTCATATTCGTAAATACCGGTATCCGGTATTCCGGAAAACCCGTATGAAGTTTTTTGCTTCTGCGTAAATCCCATGATTCCCTCCTTAGTTGTCCTGTTTAATGATTCTGTAGATCCGTTTCTCCCGGTCGCTGAGTTCAAGGTGTCTGTCATAGGTCTTCTCCAGGAAACAGTGGTAAAAATCGTGCCGCAGGCTGTCCCGGTTCGCCGTCACAAACCAGTGGTT
>CAYFVA010000155.1:0-5432 GCA_964346265.1 uncultured Desulfobacterales bacterium | reverse complement strand
ATCAGCCCGGAGAAAGATTACGGAAAAAGGCGGAACGGATCATCAACCAGAAGGGTGTCACGGATTCCTCCCTTTACAGCAGAAGCCTTGAAGATCTGGTCCAGGAGCTGAGTATTCACCAGATCGAACTGGAGCACCAGAACGTTTCGCTGGATGAGGCCCGGGAGGAGACCGAAGCGGTTCGGGACAAATATTTTGATCTGTATCACAATGCACCGAACGGCTATGTGACAATCGACGAGGACCGTCGAATCGTCGAACACAATGCCGTGTTTGCGCGGATGCTTGAAAATGACGATAACCGACTGCTAGAGGGCAAATTGTTAACGGCGTTTGTGGACCCCGGAAGCCAGGACGAGCTCTACTTCGCCGTTAACAGAATCGTCGGGCAAAAGGAGGACACCGGCCGCTGCGAGATTGTCCTGAGAACTCCTTCGGATCGGCGTATCAATGCCCGGCTGGAACTTGTCAGAAGAGATACGGGAAAAGAAGACCAGCCGGTTCAGATTCGGGCCGCTGTCATTGATATCACCGATATCCGCCGGGCCGAAAAAGACCGGGATGCCATGCAGCTGTTTTACCAGCATACCCTGGACGCGCTTCCCGAACATATTGCGGTGGTGGACAGGGACTCGAACATTGTGTATGTGAACCGGGCATGGAGGAAGTTCGGCCGGGAAAACGGTCTGGCAGCCGAGCGGCACTATGTGGGGCAGAACTATCTTTGTGTCTGTGAAAAGGTCTCTGGAGAAGAGAAAGACCAGGTAAGAGAAATCGAAGTCAATATGAGAAAAATTCTTTCCGGTGAGATGGAGTTTTATTCCGTGGAGTATCCGTGCCATTCTGAAGAGCAGAACCGCTGGTTCCGGCTGAATATGGCCGGATTCTCCATGAAGGGAGAACAGTGGGCCGTGATCGCCCATGAGAATATTACCGAGATCAAGGAGGCTTCGCTTCAGCTTGCCGAAAGCGAGAACAAACTGAAATCCATTGTCTCTTCGGTTCCGGATGCCATGTGCATGCTGGACAGGGATCTGAACGTGGTCTGGGCCAATGACCGTGCAACGGAGGTTTTCGGGGAAAATCTGATTTCCAAAAAATGCACTTCGGTTTACGGTCCTTATACAGAGGCCTGTGAAGATTGTATCGCCGGGAAAACTTTTTCAGACGGAAGGGTTCATTCAAAAGAATATACCCATGAGGATGTGAACGGCCAGGCGCGGACGTTTCTGTGCCGCACCAGTGCGGCCGGATACGGCAGGGACGGACGGCCTCATCGGGTCATGGAAATCATGCACGATATCACGGAACAAAAAAGCCGGGAGCGAACCATGAAATTCATGGAAATCGCCGTGGACAACACCGGGGACGGGATTTTCTGGATTACCCCGGACAGCGGCATCCGGTATGTGAACAAGGCCGTTCTGACCCTTACCGGGTACACCGAAGAAGAGATCACCTCTTTCACTGTTGCGGATATCGACCGGGACCTGACATCGGAGCAATGGCAGCCCCACTGGGAAGAATTTCAACGGAAAGGCACCATGCGGTTTGAAACCGTTCATATTGCAAAGGACGGCACTGAAATTCCATCCGAGGTGACGGCCAGTTATATCCGGCTGGACAACGGGGAGGAGTACAATTTTTCAGTGGTGCGGGATATCAGGGAACGCGAACGGATGATCCGGCAGCTCGAGGAGGCCAAAGAGAAAGCTGAATCTTCAACCCGTGCCAAGAGTGATTTTCTTGCCACCATGTCCCATGAAATCCGTACGCCCATGAATTCCATCCTCGGGATGAGCCACCTTGCTCTTGAATCCGGGTTGAATGAAATCCAGTACAACCATGTGGCCAATATCAACTCCGCTGCAGACGCGCTTTTGTCGATTATCAACGACATTCTCGATGTATCCAAAATCGAGGCGGGCAAACTCACCCTGTCTGAAAAAGAATTCCAGTTCTGCTCGATTATGGAAAAAATCTTCAATGTGATGAAATTTTCCGCACATGAAAAAGATTTGGATCTTATCTATGATTTTACCCATGAAATTCCGCTTTGGCTTTTCGGGGACGCCACCAGGGTCAGCCAGGTGATCATGAATCTTTTGAGCAATGCGGTAAAATACACTTCTTCGGGTGAAATTGCAGTGACGTCCGAGGTTGTGGATGAAAAGGAGGATCTGCTGACCCTTAAAGTAACGGTGGAGGATACGGGAATCGGTATCTCCACCGATGAGATGGAACGGCTTTTCAAACCGTTTTCCCAGGTGGACAGCTCCACCACCAGACGGTACGGCGGCACCGGGCTCGGTCTTGTGATCGTGAAGCGGCTTGTGGAGCTTATGGATGGAGAAGTCAAAGTGTCCAGTGAGCCTGGACAGGGATCCCGGTTTACAGCGACCATGCGCATGGCCCGGGCACGGACCGCGGATTTTTCTGCGTTTGGGGTCGACCGGCTCGCAGGTTTGAAAGCGATCGTTATAGAGTCTGGAGAGCGGGTCGGCAGGGCCCTTGTAAACGGCCTTTCCGCACTGAATGTTTTCAGTGAACGGGTCGATTCCGTGGAGGAGGCAATCCGTTCTCTTGAAGCAGAGGGATTCGGTAAGCGCACGGATATCGTCCTGATTGACCGGGAGCAGTTTCATCTTTGCGGCAGGGAGGAGTTCGCCCGCCTGGAGGATCTGCCGCAGCTTTCCGGTGCCATGTTTGTCGTGATGTATGATTTCAATTCTTTTCAGCCGGCCAGTGACAATGCCCGCAGGATACTCGACCGGCAGAAGCATACCCTGGTGTTTCTTGAGAAGCCTGTAACCTCGATAAAGTTGATCAAGGCCCTTGTTCAGGATGAAAGCACGGGGCAAAAAGAGTTGTCCAAAGAGACAGAAGGGCAGCTGGAAAAAACAAGGAAAGATGAGTCGAAAGGCAATGGGAAAGACTCTGGGAACCGTACGGTTCTGGTGGTGGATGATGATTCCCTCAACCGGGAGATCGTCACCGCTTTTCTGGAAAGGGATGGGGTAACGGTGCAAGAGGTGGACAACGGAGAGGCTGCCGTGCAAAAGATTGCACACGAGTCGTTTGATATGGTGTTCATGGATGTTGAAATGCCCGTCATGGACGGGTATGAGGCCACCCGGCAGATCCGGCGTCTTGAAACCCCCTGGTCCAAAGAAATCCCCATCATAGCAGTGACCGGCCATGCACTCGAAGAGTTCAGGGACAGGTGTTTTGAATCAGGCATGGATGACCATATGGAAAAGCCCATAAAACCGGACCGGGTCAAAGAAATGGTTCGAAAATGGAGCCCGGGACAAGACAAGAAACAAAAGAAAGAAAAAGCGCCCCGGTCTCTTCCGGCCGGAACTCCCCTTGAAGAAGATGCTGCAGATCCAAAGGGATCGGAAAATGGAGCTCAGGAAACACAAACCCTGGAACAGACGGAATTCATCAATGTGCAGGAGGGGCTCTCGTATGTGAATCAAAACAGAGTCATGTATGCAAAACTTATCAAAAAGTTTGTCAAGACCTACAGCGATACCGGGACCCTTCTTTACGAGGTTGTGGAATCCGGGAATTTCACCGAGGCGGTGCAGTTGATGCACAAGATCAAATCGATTTCAGCGATGATCGGGGCAGGGGAACTCTCCCGAACGGCAGGGAAACTGGAAGGGTTTTTCAAAGACCTGAAAAGCGGGCCTTCGGATGAGACTGACCGCTCCTCTTTACCGGAAGATTCCGAACTGTTTTCCAGGATCCGGCAAAAGACCGACCCGTTTCTTGAAATGTTGAAAAACGTCATTTCCGAGTCTCACCGGCTGATTGAAATATTTGAAAAAGAAAGAGCAGGAGAAGAGAAGAAAGATGTCGGCGATCGCCGTGATCCGGAGTCGGAAGATATGCTTTCTCTTCTGGACTCGTTGATCGAATTTGTAAAAAATCATCAGCCCATTGAATGCAGGTCTGTTCTGGCGCGGATGATAAACAAAAACACTGACAGTGCCATCGGGGAAAAGCTGAAACAGATCGAGGCCCTCGTGGATGGATACCGGTTCGAGAAAGCGGAGAAAAAGCTGGTTCGTTTAAAAGACACCTTCAGTTCCGCTTCGGTTTAACACAAGCGTAATGTTTTCTTCATCTGTTTGAAACATGGTTTTGTTACAAGTTATTTCCGAGAGTAACTTTACCCAAAAGGAGATAACCATGTTCGAAAAAAGTCGGCAAGTTTCAAAAATTTTCACCGTATCTTTGACAGTGCTTATTCTGGCGGTCTTTGCTTCATCCGCCGCTGCAAAAGCGCCCAAGTATGTATTTCTGTTCATCGGGGACGGTATGGGGATTCCCCAGAGAACCGCTGCAAACGAGTATGCGGGCAAAAAACTTCTGGTGGATACCTTTCCGTACCAGGGAATTGTCACCACCCATGCGGCGGACCGGTTCATCACCGGAAGCGCGGCAGCCGGAACAGCCATGGCGTCCGGTCTGAAAACCAATATCGGGGTCGTGGGCATGGATCCGAATCTGAAACCGGTGAAAACCCTTGCGGAAATGGCCGGGGAAAACGGCATGAAAGTAGGCATCGTGTCCAGTGTCTCCATCGATCATGCCACCCCTGCGTCGTTTTACGCACATGTGCCCAAACGGGGGCATTACTATGATATTGGGGTGGCTCTTGCTGAAAGCGGGTTTGATTATTTCGGCGGCGGCACCATCAAGGATCCGGACAACGAGAGAGGAAACGCCGCTCACTTTAAGGGCAATGCCTGGGAGTTGATCCGGGAAAACGGGTACAAGGTGGTCCGGAACAGGGCTGATTTTGAGAAATTGAGCCAAGCGGACGGGAAAGTGCTCGCCACCAACGAATGGATCCAGAATTCCGGCGCGCTTCCCTACCAGATGGACACCTCGGGCAAGGATATTTCCCTCACCGAGTTCACGGAAAAGGGGATCGAACTTCTGGACAACGAGAACGGCTTTTTCATGATGGTGGAAGGCGGAAAGATCGACTGGGCATGCCATGCCAACGATGCCACCGCAGCCATCAAAGATACCATCGAGTTCAACAACGCCGTGGAAAAAGCGTATGATTTTTACAACCGGCACCCGGATGAGACCCTGATCGTTGTGTCTGGAGATCATGAATGCGGCGGCATGACCCTGGGGTTTGCCGGGACCAAATACCAGACCTATTTTGATGTTCTCAAGGGCCAGAAGATGTCGTTCAGACAGTTCACCGATGAGATCATTACCGCATTTCAGGAAAAGGATGCGACCCCGAGTTTTGAAGATATGAAACCGCACATCACGGATTACTTCGGGCTCAAGTTCAGGGGAGAGGCGGATGATCCCATGGTGCTGGCCAACCATGAAATCACCCGGATCATTGAAGCATACCAGAGAAGCATGGACAAGGATGTGGAAAAATCGAACGATCC